>NZ_JACJPW010000015.1 GCF_014696265.1 Aerosakkonema funiforme FACHB-1375
TGTGGCAAAGATGCCCCGACGTTCTTCCCATTTCTGCGCTCTTTCTATGTGCTGTTTGGAGTAGTTGCGCTCTGGAAATAAATGTTCTACCCCAGCGCGTCGAGATAGTTCTCGTAGAGCTTCTACCCAGTCAGCGCCTTTGGGGTGTTCCCAGCGTCCCACTTTTAGGCTATGGATGTAGGAGATGGGATCTCCGGCAAATCCCATGCCGGAATCGTAAAATCGCAAGGTATCTGGCCAGACGGCGAAGGATGTGCCTGACTTACTTTCTCGGAAGGGACTGCCACCTCGCCAGCGGTCTGGACTGATTTGAAATCGGTGCGAGGGGTCGGTGTAGACCATTTCTGGGGTTAGTTTGGGCAGTACTTCTTTTTCCCAGTGGTCGCGGAGGGCGTTCGTGCCGTTTGGGGTTCTAGGGATGGAACGTGTGGCAGGTGATTGAGATGCGCCGGATGGTTGCTGGGCGTCGTCAAAACAGTCTTTATTGCTTATCACGATGGCGGATAAAAAGTGGAATTTATTAAATCGGTGGCTAGAAAGAAGGTGCTGGTAACGCTTTTTGCCAAACCGGACAAACTGTGTTGGCAAATTTCCAGAATTTGTTAAAGTTAAATAAACTCGATTACTTAGCTGTCTACCATCAAGCTAATTTAGTAATATTCAGCATGATGGCTGCATTTATTTAAGTGCCTCCGTTTGGTAAAAAATACTTAATTAAAGATAAAGCAAAATTAAGTAATAATGAATTAGAGACATAAATCTTAATGTTGATCCACGAAGCTTTCAACGAAACTTTAAAGCGTTACCGTATTGGCGGCAGAGCCTTAGCACAAGCCGCTGAGGTAAGCGAAAGCCTTGTGTCGCAGTTCAGGCACGGAAAGACAGGTGTAACCGATGAAATGCTTGATAAGCTTCTTCAGGGAATGCAGCAGATAGCACCGGGGTCGCGTAAATATTTCTGCTCGCTTGTAGCAGGAGAGCCCGCTGGAGTCACAACCGTAGAGAAAATAATCGAGGCTATTTCTGAAGATGAAATTCCCGATCTGCTGATGGCGATCGCCCAGCGGTGGAGAGCTACCGAGAATAAAGTTTTGCAAGCAAGTTGAAAAACTAGACTGGGGATATCCTATTGCTGTCCTGTCAAGACAGGTAATTAGTACAGGTTTGTATGTTTCCTGTTGTCTACACCTTGATATCGTATTTTCACACTGTACTGACCTGTACTCTATAGCTGTCTTAAAACATAGGATGTGCGATCGCTCACCTATTCCTGTCCTACCAAGACAGGTAGTTAGTACAGGTTTATATAGCAACCGAATCGGCGATTAGGCCATTATGAAGGGCTAGAACCCTTACTGTGATTACTTTTTCCTTCTGCCTTCTGCTATATCTTTCTTACCGTCTTAGTACTGTGCCCTCTTAAAACTCAGAATCTGCGATCGCCCAATTAATTCTGTTAGCTGTCCTGTTAAGACAGCTAATTAAGACAGGGAGGGTAAGTAAAATCTTGTTCGATCGCTTCGCTGCATCTAAAACTGTCCTAAATACCTGTCTTTTAAGACAGGCATACTCTACATAACTACCTTACCTGTCTGATATATGTGTCCAGCTAGGACAGTACAGTCTGGAAAACCTGTCAAAGGCACCTGTCTTAACAAAACAATTGACCCTGCTAGTAATTCCTACAGGATTAAGGGAGATAGAGAAATCTTGTCAACTAGATGTCCTATACACCTGTCTTTTAAAGACATATTGTGGGAACGGGTCTCCCTCAATCTGCCTGCTCCTGTCTTACTAAGACAGCAAGACAGGACATTAAAGAATTAAAATCTCTATAACCTGTCCTATTTATATGTCCTAAAAAGACAGCCAGAGAAAGACAGTTAGAGATTGATAACCGCCCTCCCAAGGTGTATTATTAAGACAGGTGTCTAAGACAGCAAGGCACAAAAAAGGAGGGCGCGATCCCTCCGCGAAGCAAATAAATAAAAAACAATTAATTATGTCAGAATCAAAATACGACCAAGTTGTTGCAGCTTTCCGGGAGTTAATAGAAGCGGGAGAGCAGCCTTCTCAAGAGAAAATCAGAGGTGTTGTCTTCGCCAAGACAGGAGCAAAAATGTCTAACGCCACAATCCAGAAACACCTCAAAGCGTTCCGAGCTTCCAACCCCGATGAATTTTTCAAGGGAACTAACTCTGATGATGAGCCAATTCCAATAGAACACCAGGAGTTGATGAGACGGGTGTACCACAGTATTCGCCGAGCGACCGAACTGGTGTACAGTTCGGAAGCACAAGAGAAATTGGATGTGGAAACAGAGATATTGAGAGAAAAGCTATCGGAGACAGAAGCAGCGCTACAGACAGCCAATGCGAAATTGAAAGGGATGGAACAAGCATACCAGCATATTGTCGAGCAGATGCAGTTGGTAGTCCGCAATAATGCAATGTTAGTAAAAATGGGGGATGGAGCTGAAATAAGCACCTGTCTTGCAGAAATAAACCGACTGCAAAACCAAGTAGTCGAGGTGAGCGACCAAAAGCACTCACTTAGTATGCAAGTTACACAACTTCAAAAGGAAGTAGAGGATGCTGGTCGCTTAAGTCAGGAACTGAGTGCGATTAGAGCAGAGCGAGATAAGCTATCAATTCAGCTTACTCAAGTAGCAGAAAGAAACATGGAACTGCTAGAGCGAGCGCAAAAGCTAGAAGCAGCGTTAGGTGCTAAGCTGAATGAAATAGATGCCTTGAAAGCTCAGCTGATTGCCCAGCCAATTCTGCCCGATGCACCAGTGTTTGAGGTAGGAGAAGAAGGAGCGCTCGCGCAATGGAAAGAACGTAATGCCCAGCTAACAGAGCGCAATCAATTTCTGGAGGCACAACTTAAAGAACTTTACCAAAAGTATGGAGCAGCACAGGAGGAGTTATCTAGATTTAAGCAAGCTCAGCCATCTTTCGAGCAACCAGTAGTTGAAGAAATAACTTCTTCAGATGAAACTGAAAATTCTTCAAATCAACCAAGTCAAGAACCTCCAGTGAAAGGAGCGAAACGCAAAAAAGGTTAGTTTGATTGACATTCCCCCGAATAGGGGATATACTAAGCACTGTAGGTACTGCTTAGTATATCCACGCCATAAACAAGTTTAAATAGTGCTAATTGAATTGCTCTCGTTTTGCTCCTGTTCCATTAATTCAAGTGTGCGTCTTTCCCATTCATCTGCATCAATCAAATTAGATTCAAAAACTAACTCTTCTAGAGCCTGAAGCCATTGTTGGTAATAGTCCCAAGTGGGGTCATCTTTACAGTGAGTTGCTTCCCATTGTGCGATCGCAGCAATTAACTCCAGCCGGAAGTCTTCCCATTCATAATGCCCCTTCTTGGACAAGGCAAGGGCAATGCCAAAAGCACGTTCTTCCCAGAACCGCTCAAATTTCAACGTGCCACGCTCGTGAGGAGGAGAAGTTTCGCTACCCATCATAGAAGTAACAGCAAAATGCTCAAATCGAAGTTGCAATAGATTACCTCCTAAATTGTCGATCGCTTTATGTAAACAATTCAACTAAGCAGGAACTTTGACTTGGGCAACGCCCATCATTGCTTCTGGAGTGACCAAGGCGGCGAGTTCTTCTTCACTCATACCTTCTGTTCTGGCCGGACGTTCTGGAAGCACAAACCAACGAATTTGGGCACTGCTATCCCAAACACGCACCTCTTTTGACTCATCCAGTTCCAATCCGAACTCCTTCAAAACTTTGCGAGGTTCTTTAACAGCACGCGATCGAAAAGTAGGGTCTTTGTACCAGTAAGGCGGCAATCCTAACATAGGCCAAGGATAACAAGAACAGAGAGTACAAACAACCAGATTATGAACCTTGGGCGTGTTTTCTACCACTTTCATGTATTCCCCTTCGGCTCCAGCCATTCCAGGCGGGAAATCCATCTGCGCGATCGCTTCTGGTGTATTGGTAAGTAGACAAGCTTTAAATTCAGGATCGACCCATGCTCTAGCAACCAGCTTTGCACCATTAAATGGTCCGAAATCGGTTTCAAAGAAAGTGAGTACCTTATCAACCGTTTCGCTGCTAATGATGCCTTTTTCAATCAGCAAGGACTCTAAAGCCTTAACTTTAGCAGCATTATAAGCCTCGCGATTTGGTCTATAACTAAAACGTTCGCTCACGATTAAAACCTCCTCAATACTTTCTACAATTACTAGGCAGCTTCAACGTAAACTTCAAACAGGTCAGCATAGACCCAAGAATTCGTTTCAGCCATCTCACCCCAAATATCTTTGGGGTCAAACTTGATGCTGTAGACATACATTGGCTCTCCCAGCCCATCCGCTCCAGTGGAGCAAAGATAAGCATACGCGCCCTCATAGACTCGATCGACAATGCCAGTTTTATTGCGTAGATATCCGGGTAGACGTGTATGGTCGGTAGTAGGGACATCCTTCACTAAAACCTTTTGTCCTGCATTAAACTTGGGTTGTCGGTTAACTTCTCGAATAGCAGGATCGCCACGATGTAGGTAATCAATAACTTGGTCATCAATAGCAGGTTCAGATAATCTTGGTAAGGAAGTATTCGTCTTTTCTAGGTAGGTCACTGTCCGTGCATCCAATTCTTCCTGTGTGATATAGCCGGACTGTACAAAAAAGCCAGAAATACCGCCCAACCACTTTTCATAGTAGCGAAACCTAAAGTAGTCAAACGGGTTCATCGCCTCTGCACCTTTGCGTAGGTCTGCCCAAGTCCAAATACTTTTAAATTTAGTCGGTACGCTTTCGATCGGATATTGTGGCAGGGCTTTGTTCAGGTGTTTGCTCAGACCCATCATGGCTACATGAATGCCAAAAATACGGGTTTCCCAAGGTTCGACAAACACCCGTTTCTCAAAATTAAGTGGTTCAGAATCTATACCTTCTAGCCCGCCCAGATAATGCTGTAATTTCATGCTATTTCTCCAGTTGCAGTGAACAATCGGCTCTTGGAATTTTTTGGGAAAATGTTGCCTGTATATTTCAGCTTACAGAGTAAATTATGGCTCTTACTTTTCTGGCAAAGTAAGCAATTGGTTACGTATTACGCCTCAAGTAAACAAGCTCGAAATTCTTGTTTGAGTTGGGCTGCATCTAAGTTGCGCCCAATAAATACCATTTCATTTTTACGCTGCTCTCCCGGCTGCCAGGGGCGACCTGGCCTTCCATCCAGCAACATATGAACGCCCTGAAAGACAAAGCGCCGATCTTCTGCATCGACATCCAAAATGCCTTTCATCCTAAAGATGTCTGTTCCTTTAACTTGAACTAATTGATTTAGCCAACGGTTAAATCTGTCACCGCTGACGATACCTTGTTCGACAATCGATACCGAGTAAACAGATTCGTCATGCTCGTGAGTGTCGTCCTTGAGAAATTCTGGGTCGATGCTCAATACTTGCTTCAAGTCGAATGCTTTGATACCCAGTACAGCATCCATGTCAATGTCACAATTTTGGGTGCGATAAATTTTGGCAAATGGAGTCATACTGCGAATGCGTTGCTCCAATTCCTCTAATTGTTCAAGGGAAACGAGATCGGTTTTGTTGAGCAAAATCACATCAGCAAAGGCAATTTGTTCCTGGGCTTCATCTGCATCCCAATGTGACCAAATGTGAAGAGCATCCACAACGGTTACTACCGCATCTAGTTGGGTATGGTTACGCATCACGTCATCCACAAAAAACGACCCAATCACGGGAGCTGGATCTGCCAGTCCAGTTGTTTCAATCACCAAATGATCGAATTTTTCGCGCTTGAGCATCAAGTCACTGAAAATGCGGATGAGATCGCCGCGTACAGTACAGCAGATGCAACCGTTATTCATTTCTAAAATCTCTTCGTCGGCATTAATCACAAGCTGACTGTCAATGCCGACTTCCCCAAATTCATTGACAATTACCGCGACTCTTTTGCCGTGCTGATATGTTAGAACTCGGTTAAGCAGGGTAGTTTTACCTGCCCCTAAATAGCCTGTGAGAATTGTGACGGGGATGGAACTGGATGCTCTATTGGGCATGGAACGCTCCTGATGTTAGCGATCGGGTCTGCATTCGACCTATCCACTCTGTATGTAGGAGAAAAGGGAGACCCAAAAATGTTAAATAGGCTACATAATGCGTAACTGCTCACCACATCGAGAGTTACGCGATCGCGAAGACAGCTAAAATATTTCACAGCGATTTTCTTGCGATACTACCAGGGTGACTCCAAAGTAACCTCAGCTTCTTGCGCTTTCTGCCCTTGCTCACTCTGGGATACAGTCAAAAGAGAATTAGCAATTCTCTCCCTCAAATCCATCGCCTCATCCAACTCAGTCGGGTCAATCAACTGCGATCGCTCTATCAGTCTGGGACAAACCTGCTCGTCCCAAAGCTTAGAACATTCTAAAATCCTTTTTTGGTCAGACTTAGGAATAAAAATAGTCAGCGGATAAGGAATCGATCCCTCGCCACCCGAACTATAACCGGGATTGGTAATCACGCACTTACCTTGCGGAAAGCGCATAATCTCATCCGCTGTAATCATCGGCATAGTTTGCAGTCGATCGGCCCAAGTAACGCTACGACCTTCCTTAGACTGAGTAATCGATCGCTCCTTAACAATCAACTCCTTATGACCGTAAGATTGAGAAAACTTTTCCGCCGTTGCATAATTAGCAGGATTATACAAAATTTTAGTACTGCAAGCACTGGTAATCGCAGCCGCTAAATTATCCCCATAAGCATTAGCCAATTGTTCCAAACTCTGCACCCCCAACACGAAACAAGCACCATTACTGCGATACTCGTTAATCCACTGGGGTAAAGCATACAGAAAAATCGAAGGTAATTCATCAATAAATATTCCCAAAGGGTCGGAACGCTTTTGAGTTAAATTCTTCACCACGGTCATGTGGAAAGCCGCCGCCAGCAATGGGCCAACTGCATCCCGTCGCTCATCATCCAACTTGAAAATCAAAATCTGTTTCCCGGATAAACGAATGGGAATCGTAGTCTTACCTAAAAATGAAGATAATAAATTGCGTTTGATTAAACCAGAAAATATCCCTACCGTTGTTGTATCGATACTAGCAATCGTTTTTTCGCTATCTTTCGCCTTCAAATATTGGCGAAAACTAGAAGCCACCCAGACAGAAACTTTTTTCTGTTGAATAGCTGTTTCTAACTTACTAACAAATCCTTCGGTTGAAATCAAACCGTAGACAGTACCTAAGTCAGGACAATCAGTGCTTTTAGCTAACTGAATTAAAGCCGTAGCCAGCATATCGGCTGCTTTCGAGAAAAAATCATTATCTCCCTTATTACCACCAGCATTAGCATTGATAACGCGAGCAATTTGAGTAGCAGTTTCCGCATCTTCTTCATTTCTCATAAAATCTAAAGGATTGATTACCTCACTGTAAGATTCTCCAGGTGCAAAAATCCGCACGTCATACCCGTATCTGGCGGCTAAAGGGGCTAACAGACGCATCTGATCGCCCTTCTTATCGTAGACAATTAAAGGGAATCCTTGTACCATACAACTTTCAGCCATTCTGTCAATAGAACCGTAAGTTTTACCACTTCCAGGCGCACCGAGAACGAGAGTAGAGCGTTCTGCATGAGGAATCCAAACAGTAGGAGAAGCACCCAAAGCAGTTTGAATGGTTGCGCCTATCCCTTTTAATTTACTTCGCCACCAATAACGAGGAGAACCGCACCAAAAACAAACTTTATTGTGTTTGCGTTCGTGAATTTGTTTGAGAGCGAGGTTAGTAGCTGCAAGCTTTTCAGCCATTCCTACTACCCGTCCAGTCGAAATCTTTCCTTTCTTATTACCAGTTAATTGAGTGAAGACAATTACCAAAACTAAAGCACCTATCATACCCAAACCTTCTGGATTGGCGAAAGACTTGAACAGTCCGGGGAAATCAAAACTAGATTGATAGCCTGTTGTGGGTTTACTTACAACTGGTTTTTGATTGGCTATTATGTAATGATTCATGATAAAATAGGTAAATTGCTAGTAAAAACATTAGATTAGAAAAAAACAGACTGTTTATCAAAATTAGGGAGAGCCAATTAAACAACTAAAGCGGGTTTAGAAGACCGGGAAATGCAAAGAATTTAAGATTGTTTTTCAATTGCTAGACGACTAATAGTTTCAATTTACTTGACAAGCGTCTGAATACTTTTAGTAGGCTGATAAAAGCTACCATTGAAGCAGTAGGTAACAATTTGTAAATTACTCTTATCTACTTGTTTAATCTCTAAACAAGGTAGAGATGAACTAGAAACATCTGAATTGATGCTAATCAATGAGTGCTTGGGAGGTAAATTTGGTTGCAGGTAAAGATTCAATACTCGTTGATAGGATGATTCTCCTTTTTCCAGATAACCCACATACAAACATCCCAACTTACCGCAGGTATCCGGGCTATTGTAATTAAAAATATACAACTGCTTCTTATCTTTAGTTGGGATAGAAGCAACTAAAACATCATTCAACCTGTTGGGTGTAGCAGAAGTATTTTCATTAACGGCTAATTGCAATAAAATAGGTGGAATCGAGTCAGCTTGTTTCCATTGTAAAGGTACTGCTGCTATTGAATTGTTAGTACAACCATTTAGGAAGAGAGTACCGAGTAACAGAAAGAAAGCCAAACTGAAATGAAAAATCCGTACCAAACGAACGAGTTTGTCACTTGGTATTTTTTTGGTATTTATAATCTGCATAAAGAAGAATTCTCCTTGTAGCGCTGCAAAACATCTAGACCGTAACTTTTCAAACTCAACCGCCCGAAAGCATCGGTAGCACCCCCATCCACAATGGAACCATCACCGCCGAAGTGCTTTTGAGCTACCCTTTCAATTAGGCGATCGCCTGAAAAAGGTAGCCCGGTAGTCGGGTCAATTTCAGTCGAGGTGAGAGTAATCTTATCCAGCAGGGCAGCTTTTACAGCAGCTTCCTGATCCGCCGGGGGGTAAAATTGGAATAGCTCGTGAGGAGTCACGTTGGCCCCGGTATTAAGCTTAGAAAGCCATTCTTGACCCCCTGGTTTATTGGCTATAGCCTGCGCTGCATAGGGGTTATAACTCATATCCTGGTATTTCCCCAAAGCGCGTCCGCAGTTGCGTCCCCGATCGGCACAGACAAAGGGGCCAATGGTATCGGACTGACCGCTGCTTTCCAGGAATGCGATCGCGTTTTTAAGTGCTGCAACATTCACGCCAGCTGGAGAACTAGCAGCAGTGGGACAAGGTTCGTCAGCAGCGAACTCTGTTTGAGAAAGTGCTTCTTCATTTGGGGATGCGAACGCACTACCGCTGCTATTCGCCTGGGGAACCGAAACAGTCCTTTGTAGCTGCTTATCTAAAATACCGATGAATATGGGCGCGTTCACCCTGTAGGTAAGAAAGGGAACTGGGCCAATAAAATAAGGGGTAGCACCGCAAAAGGTTTTGAAGCGGAAGAACAAAGCAGTATCAACGGTATCGGTTTTTTCATCCGGTTCCATCACTACTACTTTGGCGAAACTGCCAAAAGGCAATCTACCAGTGGGTTCTTTACCGCCATTAACTCCTTTGAGACAACCCCAACCGCCTTCCACTTGTTGGTATTTACCGGATATCCAAGAACGACCTTCAAATTCACCCCGGTGGTTTCGTCCCGAATTTTCTAAATCGTCCAGTTCGATATGAGGGCATTCTTGACCTTGACAGGGTACGGAAAAACCAGCTACATCTGAGCCTGAAATCGTCCGTAACCGCTTCTGTTCTGCTTTACTCCAAATAAAATCTATTCTGGCTACCGCATTGCCTAATTCTGTTAGGGGAACGGGGAAAGAACCCAGAGGTAAAGTATTGAGGTTAGGTACATCAGCAATTAAAGTATCTTGCCAACCTGAAAATTGCCCTAACTGAACCGATTCGATATTGGGAATATCAGCGATCGCATATTCGGATAAATCAATTTGGTTGAGTTTTAGTTCGCCCAAATTTGGATTCTGGATTAATAAAGTAGAAAGAGGAGTGGTATTTTCTGAGAGCGAGCCTTTTTGAGATAGTAGTGCAGCAATGGGAGGAACTTGCCTCATGGAAAACTGACCTAAAGAAGGTACGATATCTACTAGGTGTTTAATAGTCTGCTGACCGAGTAAAGGAAAGCTAGTCATGGGAATCGTCTTGAAGTCTGAACTTTTTCCAATATTGTCCAGATTGAGTAAATCGGGTCTTAATGGAGATTGAATATCGAGTAATGTTAAATAGCGATCGGGTGTTTGTCCCGCCGACCAAGTGCGTGTATTACCTTCAATAATCGAAAAACCGTTATTTTGAATTGGTGGCATAGAACCAAACGATATTCTCTGCCAATCTGGTAGCAAAACTTGCGGGCTATCAGACAATACGGATGGCATCAATCTGGTAGGCAAATCAGATTGTATAGTTGCATTCTGTTGTGCCAGCATTGGTAAGTATCCGGCTGACAAAATAATTAAAGAAAGAGATAACAATGCTAAAGCACAAAACCGATGCCATTTCATAATTGCTGTGTGAGAAGCTATCAGTGCTTATTCCTAAATTAATAACTATATTTACTAACCAGCCCTAACTAAAGAGATAAAAGCATATACGTAAATAGTGATAGATATTTTCAGCAATAAAAAAATGCCGTTTCTTTAACTGAAACGGCACTTATAGCGCTACGCGGTGGTGTATTTACAACTGCTGAGTTGAACCTCTGTCTCGGCATAATCTATCCAATCTGTAACGATACCATCGCGTAGTGCTATAGATTACAAAAGTACGAAGGAACAAACTATTCTAATTCAAAACCGGATGAACTAGAATAATCATGGCTTGGGTTGGGATTGGAAAAAGTTTCCGTATAAGCATTGTCAAATACATTGGTTTCGTAAGGATTTTCGGCATACGGATTAGTAATATTGTCCGTGTTGTATGCCGTATCTCCTGCGCCCCAACTGCTTGAAGACTGAGCTATGTTAGTATCGTAGCCATAGCCAGTTTCGCCACCATAACCGTTAGAATCCCAACCAGATTCGTTGTAACCATTGTAAGAATTTGGTTCGCTCATAATTGACTCCTATCTATTTCTTTAAACTTATCTTGATTAGAAAAAAATATTTTCTACCGAAAGCGATAAATCTATTAATTTGGAGTAGAACCAAACAAAACTTCTGGTTCTTGACGCCAACGACTTCTATCGGGTGAACTAGCAGGACGGGCGTAGGATGCTTTGTTGCGAATTTCGACAATTTTATCCTCTTCCCTAATCATGCTAGGAGTAAAGTTATATCGTTGTGCCAAGAAATCTTTTACAGTAACATTAAGCGGTTGTTTGTGTAATTCTGAAGAAGCAAAATGTTGAGTATTTCGATAAAAAGCTTCTTCGGCAGTTTTTCGTACCAAATTCCCAATTTCGGCGGGAGTAAGCATTTTGGTTTCGCGCAAAAGTCGCCACCAATCTCGTTCGCTAAAATCTAAATCAGGGAAATATCTAGCTAAATGCAATTTTATAATTTCGTAACGTGCGCCAGTGTGGGGAATATCAACAAAAACGATATCATCAAAACGGCGAATTAATTCAGGCGGAAGGAAGTCCAATCTATTCACAGTCGCCATTACTAATACTTGAGAAGTTCTCTCCTGCATCCAAGTGAGTAATTTACCAGCTAATTGTCTCGATACTCCACCATCGCTATCGGAATCAAAACCAGCAAAACCCTTATCGAAATCATCAAAATAAAGGACAAGACCGTATTCGCCCAAAGAATCGCATAATTGCAGGAATTCTCGTAAATTTTTTCTTGACTCATAAGCAGTAGCACCGCGTAAAGAAGTCCAATCAGCAGCAACCATCGGTACGCCCATTTTTTTAGCTGCTAATTTGGCGCTTAAACTCTTCCCCGTACCCGGTGGCCCCCATAATATCATACCTTTGGGGAATTTAAGATTGTGTTCTTTTGCTTCCGGTTTGAGTAATGCAGCAGCGCGTTCTAGCATTTCTTCTAATAAGTCTAATCCACCCGCAGCAGGTACATCCGGTTCGCTGATAAATTCAATCCCCCGTCCTTTTAATTTAGATTTTTTGTAAGTTAGCACTTCATCAATTAGTTGTTCGGTAGTACAATTATTTGATAGGGAGTGCTGCAAAAGCATGGACAGTTCGCCTATTGGTAAACCCAGACAAGTCCTTATCAATTGTTCTAATTCTGCTGGCGCTAAAAATAACTGATTACCCAAATCTTGTACTATCTGTCGCATTTGAGAAGCATCTGGTAGTGAATTCACCAATACAGGAACTAAAGGCATCAATTCCTGTGGTAGTTCGACGTAAGTCTCAAGTGCTACTACGAATTGTTGTTGACCTCTTGTAGGTAAATCATAAGCTAGGTTACTAATCATAGCTAACTGTTCTAGCTTATTTCTTCCAGAAGTATCGGGTGCTAGCATACCCTCAAAAACAAACACCCCCGGTACTTCGTTATTATCTACCAACCATGCCAGACCAGATGTACACTTAATATCAGTCGGTATGAGTCTGATAGTTCGATCGAAGTATACTTGTCGCAGATGAGAATAGCCAAAATTCCAAAAATATAAAGGTACTTGGAGATTTTGAGCGATAGGTAGTAGGAACTTGAACATTTCCAATCGTTCGGTAAGAGGAGTTTCAACTGCTACGAGGTATTGACTGGAAGCGAACAAAATTGGTAAATCTTGGATAAATTGCATCATTTTTTCCTCCCAATGGGTAAGTAAGTTTGACGATAATTTTCTTTAGCCCACCTTTTAGCCTCGCGGGTAGTCCACATCGGGTCAGGCGGTAAATCTGGTATACTTAGAAGTTGGGCAAAGTAGGTGCGATCGCCAGTTACCCGTGCAATGACAGAAGCAATTACTTTGCAGCAGCTTTTCGGGTATAAAACTACTTGCTTTTCGCTGAATCTTATTACCGTCCAGTTACCCTTAAGAAAGAATTGGTTTCTGATATCATCCTTACCGTTATCGGTACAATGATGGGGTTCTTTGGTATTGCCAACATACGGTTCATCAATCTCAATATCAATACTCAGTCCGCAGGAATGTATGAAAGCAAAATCAGCCGAATAAGGAATAGATAAATCGGGGTTATGAAATGACAATCCTTGCTGGATATTCGGAAATATTTGCTGTAGCACCTGTTTAAAAGCTTTCTCAGAGACACCTGTTCGGGCGCTACTCATACCTACTGAAGGCATCACAACACCATCAAGAATTTTATTCAATTTAGTCGATTGTATTGGCATTTTAATTTGGTGAGACTTCAATGTGATGTTTTCAAGCGAGGGAGTTATCTTTTGTTTTGTTGCTGGCTGCTTTTTAGTAGTTAAAGAGTCATTACAGATAATTCCTAATAAAATCACCACCCAGACGCTAGCAACCAACCAAAAAGGAGATAAGAAAGCTAAAGACCATGCTATAATAACGCCAACAGCAATCGCTCCTAATAATTCCCATTTGGTTAGGGAAAACCAGCCAATATTAAACTTTTTCTTAGATTGAATAGGAGAATTAGCTGTTGGCTGAGAATTGGAAATACCCAAAGCCGAGTTGGTTGCTAAAAATCTCAAAATTTGGTTGGGATAAAGGACAACGGGATAACTCTTATTCACCGATTAAACCTTACCAAATTGGGAGCGTTCCTTTCAGATGAAGTTGTGGGAGAATCAGATTCTTCCCTACCCAAAGTAGCCAATTGAGTAAGCAATTCAGGACGAAGATTAAGTCTTTGAGCTAATTCAGTTAATGAGTGGCGGGAATTACTTCTTGCTGTTGTTAAAAAATCTCTCACCTTAAACACAACCGGGTCATTAGCAGCAGTGTATCTTCTAGCGATCGCAACTTGCAAACCTCGTTCGATATCATCAATTCTTACGGAACGAGATGAACTAGCTTGCAATCTTGATGTTCTCCTATAATGGGTAGGGGAAGTTGTAGCGACGCTCAAACCATTATACCTTTGTCTTGTGCTTCCACCAGCTTGTAAATTAAAAGTATAAAGTCGCATCGTTCCATCTGGCGATTGCGTTTTTACGAACAGATTAGTAACGCGAGCGGTGGTAAGATTGGGGAATCGCAATGGTGTTATTTGCCGCAAAAATAATGTAGTCGCGTTCCCTTTATCCAGTGGGGTATCGGTAGTATAAGTAAAGCGACTGGGGTCAGCTAAAAACACCTGAATAATCCGCTCGTTAACTCTGGTAAAATCAATAGCAGTCCCCCTACCAGACCATACTTCTACTGTACGAGCTGCTCCAGAAAGACCGCTACTTTCTTGGGGGCTAATCGTTAATATGGCTGGTTGATTTGAGTTTTGAGTAGACTGTGCTTGAGCTATTTGTGAAAAACCCAATACCAAGCACAAGGTTAATCCTAGCTTGATGCTAATATTTTTCATTTTTACATCCTCAACGATTGACAACAAAGAAAGTATTAAAAAAGACAGAAACTTCAGTTCCTTGTGGTATAATTGCCACATTGGAACGATTCAAGATTTCTTGAGAAGTGCGATCGGCACGCTGGCTCAGACGTTGGGACATCGGTTTGAAAAAGCCTTCGATCGCTGCTGCTAAAACGTCGGGCCGGCGAGCAGATGTAGTGATAGTTTGACTGCTAAAACCGCCACTGGAAATAATGGTGGAAGATTGATTTTGGTTTTGGTTGATTACTTCACCCGCTCTACCAGCAGCCCCTAACAAACCGATGAGAATATCTTGTCGTGCAATTTCTCCACCTTTATCGCCCATTCCTTTAGCAATTAAAGGTTCGCCGTTTTTTCCTCGAATGAGGATACTTTCTTTAGGGATTGATTGTTGGCGAATTTCTCCAGCACTATCAGGATAGACAACAGCGACCGCACTTTGATTGACTAGCTTGTTATCGGATGTAACGGAATCAACTTCGGTAATCAGAATAGTTCCTTTTGGTAAGGCTACTCGATTATCGGTAGATAAAACATCTGACTCTAGTTGTACGGCGAAACGTCCTCGATCTGCTTGATTTTCTTCTGACCAAATCATCGGAACTAAAACTTTCGCTTTGGCTGAAGTACCAATTTGAACTTGCATAGGTGACTTAGAAGCAACAGCAATTTCACTGTTGGTTTCGGATCTTGGCGTGCGATTTAAAATGCCCAGTTCGCCCGGTGTTGGTGATTGAGTTGATTCCGAAGTGCATTCCCAACTCGATGAAGAATTATTCGGACATTCTGATGCAGGTGAAGAAGATGCAGTGACAATTTGAAAATCGGAGGGATTATCTGTTTCTTCCTGGGATGGTGATTTTACATCTTCTGTTGAAGCAAGTTGGGGTGTAGTTTCAATTTTTTTGTTTTCTTCTGCTGGATATGAATTTTCTGTTGGTGCAGAAGGAATCAAAGTAGAATCGCCAATGGTAATTGTAGGAATTGATGTTGGTTTAGTCTGCTCTTTTGAGATAGAGTTTGGTTGCGTTAATTGTTGGTTATTTGGTAACGCCGCGACTGAGGTTTCTGGGAGTGTTTCTGTACTCCGAACAGATGCTACTTCTGCATCAGTGGCTTGCTGTCCCACAGTCGCCAGTTGGTTCCACCTCTCAAACGGGTCAACCTCTGGCGTTTTAGCTTCTGGGCTGGGTGCAGCTGCTATGTGCGGTTGTGCTGAGACTGGTATTGTTTCCCGTATGATTTTGGGTGGTGGTGCGGGTTCTTTCACCACGCGATCGCGGTATACAATCTTGGGTGGTGGGGCAGGTTCTTTGACTACCCGATCGCGATATACCACTTGTGGTGGTGGTGCAGGTTCTTTGACTATCCGATCGCGGTATAACACTTGTGGTGGTGGTGCGGGTTCTTTGACTACCCGATCGCGGTATACAATCTTGGGCGGTGGGGCAGGTTCTCTGACCACGCGATCGCGATATACAATCTTCGGTGGTGGGGCGGGTTCTGCGATCGGTTTTGGTGGTGGTGACTGTTGAGGTTTTGCAGGAGATGCAGCCACTTGGGTAGAAGTGGGTGTCGGAGTAGGCGTTGCAGCAGGTGTAGGAGTGGGTGCGGGTACATTTGCTTGCTGCTGGCGACCCATTTGATTTCGGAATGCTAATTCTGCTTTGAGTCTCGCTGCTTCATCGTTCGTAGGCGTTTCAGGTTTCACAGCGGGAGTAGGAGTAGCGGCGATTTTTGGTGCGGGAGACTTGACAGCAAAGAAAATCGACCAAATCAACCATCCCGCAGACAGGATACCACCGACTAGCATCGATGCGATCGCAAATCGCACTAACGGGTTTTCGCTATTTTCACGGGGTTCGGTTGTCTCCGAGTCCCTTTCTAACATATATTCCCGGTCGATTAATTGGACTCGTTCGGGTTGGTAACCTGTCATTTGCGCCATTTCATCAGGCGTAAATTGTTCGTTTTGGGAGGGAGTAGAGGAATTTTGTTCGCCACTCCCTACTTCCAATTGCTTACTGTCTACTTCGTGATTTTTATTGTTATCGTTATCCATGATTTAATCCTCAATTAGGTGTAAATTCGGTAATTTTGGTAATTTCTAAACCAGCTTTTCTGATTTGGTAAAGTTGCTGTTCTAGGGCTGAAGCATCAGCAGCGGGTGGAGAAGGAATATCAACGGCTTTTAATGTAAAAGTGCGATTGAAAGGAATTTCTTCATCTACTCCACCGGGTAAACTTACTAATACCCTTGTCGCCACCATATCTATTTCCCACTCTCCAATTCGGGTTTGTCTAGGTGCAGAGAGGTAAGAGATAATAACTTTGGAACGAACTTGGCCGCTAAATACTCGCGATGGTGTGATATCTGCTAAAGCTTGTAATGCAGCCCCACGAAAACCTTGCGGTCCAGATTCAATCAGAAAGGAAGCAAAATAGGTATTAGTAGTAACCCGTTTACCTTTACCGATATCTCGACCTTTGTCTAATTCTTTCGTACCGGGAATAACGCCATCCCAGTTAAACGTTAAATCAGCCCATTGACGGACAACTTCTTTGACAACTTCTGGTTGACGGTAAAGATAATCTTGTTCGGAAACGACCATTGTTTTTCCGTTTACCATCTGCACGAAAGTGGTTTTACGGGCAGCTAGTTGACTGACTTTGAAACTGACGAATAAGGTAAATAAAAATGTCAGACTGGTAAAAGCAGTCAGTCCCACGAAACACAAAGGCAAAATATCTTTCGATTCTAAGAATATTCTGTTTTGTTTGGGTTTATCCAAAGACTTAAACATTTAACTCACCTCCAGATATTGACAAATAACTAATGACTAATGACCAATGACTAATGACCAATGACTAATGACTAATGACCAATGACCAATGACTAATGACTAATGACCAATGACCAATGACTAATGACTAATGACCAATGACCAATGACTAATGACTAATGACCAATGACTAATGACTAACCAGCCTTACCAATAACACCAGTAGCTACAGCGACTACCCCATCAAATGCAGCATTAACGAGTGCTGGTACTCTGCTGTTAATACCCGCATAAAGTGCAACTCCACCACCGCCTGCAATTAATAGTGCTAAAGCAGGTGCAAAGATACTGATAAATGCTAAGAAAGCTAAATCCGAAAACGTTTGTGCGCCAGCAGCAACGATGACAGTAGCAGCCAATCCCACGACAATGTTGTATCCTAATTGCACTCCAAATAAGGCAAGAAAACCGCTAGCCCAAGCCCAGATTGGTTTAGCACCAAGGGGTAACAAACTCAATCCCAACGCGATGGGTGCAAAAGTGGCAGTCATAATTAAAGCAGCTTCTAAAATGTTGACAAAAGCCCATTGAAGTGCGTATAAAAAGGTAATCAAAATTAAGGAAATAGTAGCGCTAAAAACAGCACCGGGATTTTGCACGAAATCCGTTAGTTGTGCTACCGCTTGACGGGCTTGTTCTAATGGGCCACCATTCTGCTTTTCAGCTTCTGTTAATATCTGTTCTACAACTGGTTGTTTTTCTTGCAAGCAATCTGTCAGCGGTTTGCCAGATAAACCTTGACATTCTGCATAAACTGTAGATACTTGTGTTTTAACGCTTTGAGTTAAAGTAACATCTGAAATGGCTTGCTTGAAAGTGGTATCGGCTAGTTGGATATTGAGGACGTTAACAACTTCTTGATGGCCGATATTCCTAACTACCATCACGGTTTGTGACAACAGATAGCCATTATTACCTAACATAATAGCAATAAATAAAGGCCAAACCACAGAAGCGGCTAAATCTGATAAAAAGAATCGTTTTTCTTGATAATCAGCAGCCATTTTAACTGCCAATATAATAATACTGAGGGCAGCTAAGATTGTTCCTAAATTGCATAATCCTGCCCACAATGCACCGGATGGATTGATGGCATCACCCCATATTTTATTCCACGATTCGACTGTTTGACGACTCAATTCGATACTTTGGGAAATCAAACTAATTCCGACAGTCGAATCGGCAGCATTGTCTGGTGGTGTTATTTGGGCGAAAGATTGAATAAAAAGTAGGCCAAACATAAGCAATTTAGGACGCAATACAAAAAGAGCGATTGCAGTTGGGGATGTTACTCCCCAACTAAAAATAACTACGGATTGGATGAAATAGTTGAATCTTGTCCCAACACGGCACCTCCGGGCATAGTCAGCAGCCCAGACTGTGCGGTAGCAGCATTACCGGATGATATTGCACTTTGCCGTTCGCGGATATTAGCAGCATTTAATTCTCGTGCTGCTTGTGCGGTTAGCGTTAGCTGCAAAGCTCTATCTTGTCGTGCTTGAGATGCTTCAAGCATTTGAAGATTGGCAATATCAGCGCTATTTTTGAGTTGATTGGAGATATTTTGCAGAATTTGTTGAGAGGTATCGGTATTCTGCGAATCTCGTGCCATTTGTTCTGACTCAGTAGCAGAAGCAGCACTATAATCTATAGTGGCTTTTGATTTATCTTGAGCCGTTTTAGAAAGAGTTTGAGTTTGCGCTACCTGTAATGCACCCACTCGTTCGCTCATTTGTGCTGCATCTTGGCGGATGGCATAAGAATTGGAAACGTTGTTCTCTAACTTAGTAGCAAATGAGGCATCTTCTGGTAGAGAACCTTTCATTATTTGGCTCACAACTTGTCCGATATCTGGGATTTGGACAGCGCCAACAGCATTCTGAACGAGTTGTGTAATTCCGCCAAATAAGTCGCCTTGAACGAAAGAACGAACGTCTTTAATGAAACCTTGGATTTCATTCGATACTTGATGGGCAGATAGAAATGAATCTGCTTCATCTGAAGCGATTTGAGAAATTTGTTGAGTTTCAGGAGTATCCCCAGTGGCTGCACGTACTGGATTTATACTAACACTCAACAACAAACTTGATGTGCCGATAATTGTAATCAATGTTTGACTATGCAAAAATAAGTCTTTCCTCATTAGAAATAACCTCCGATTGTCGATCGTTTTGAGTTTGACCGCCTTGTTCTAGGTGATGCAAACCTTTACCTTCCTTGAGGGCAGGAACGTAAACTTTTGTGAAATGAGCCAATCCCTTGAGTTGGCCTTTAATAGTGTTGGGATATTGCGCCATAATTGCCCGTCGCGCCCTTCTTTCTTCTTGGTTGGTGGCAACAGCAGCTAAGGTCATTTCACCTGGATAAAATCTGGTTTGCCAAAAGCGTCCGCCTTTTTCAATTAGCCAACAGGAATATAAATCGGAACTGCGGGGAAAGAATGATTCGGATGCGTTTTGGCTGATAATTTCAGATGGATATGCCAAATAACGTTGGAAGGAAGTTACGGCATTGGAAGTAATGCAACCAGTTAAGCGATAGGTGATATTCTGCATAATCATCGCCGCTGCACTGGAATTGCAAATTGTATCGGGGTCTTGGCTGCTCAAAATTATGCTGAGTCCATCTTTTCTGGCAGTAGCGCATAATTCTCCGACCATTGCTGCAAAACCATCTCGTTTGAATAAAACGGAAAGTTCGTCTCCTACAAATAAGCTTTTGGGATAGGAAAGTGCTACTCTCAAACAAGCTGCTTTAGCGGCAACTGCCATCGTGTAAGAATCTTGGTCGTTGGTTAGTCCGGTAAGTGCATAGAATTTAACTATTGGTTCGGGAGAAAAGCTGCTGGGTTTACCAATAGCCGCACCTAAAGGGCTGACTAATAATGCTTGAATTTGACTTTGGATTTGGTTGATAGCTTGATGGTCGATCGCTTCCGGTTTCCTGATATCAAGTCTGGCAATCGTACAAAATCTCAAGAAATCTTTTAAAGTTGGTATATCTTGCCATTCGGCAGATTTCCACCCTTTGTTGAATGCCAAATTGTAGCGTTCGATAATATCGGGGTCGCTTATAAAAATATCCAACGCTTGCATTAAAATGGCATCAACTCGTTGTGCTAGGTGTGGGGCGTTGAGTTTGCCCATGACGATGACACCTAAAGCATTGCGGATGAAGGTACGCCAGGACTGCATCCGTTGCGTGCGATCGCTTTGGTTGAAATGCCTTAAATCAGGTGGTTCCATTAGGTTATTGCTGGCGCGGGATAAGTCGAAGTACGCGCCTGCATCGCCCAGCAATTCGATACCAGTTTTGAAGGAACTTTCGCCATCAGCAGCAGGCATATCCATACCGACAACGGGAATGCCTTGACTAAGGGCATCTAACATAATTCGCCATAATAAAACTGATTTACCTGAACCTGTTCTCCCAGTTACTAAGGCGTGTTGGGTTAGGGAAAATAGGTCAACAGATACAGGTTTACCGCCGCGCATGGTGAGAAATTCAACTCCTTTTTTGTCCAGTTCTCTGGGAACTGTCAGGGGTAAAACTCCGGCAACGGTTTCGCTTTCTAAAACCAATCTTCTTTCGGTCAAAATAGAAGAAGAATGCAATATCCTGCGCCAAGTTATCGGAAGTGTTTCCAGCCAAATTTGAGATGCAATATTCCTCTCTCGCACTACTTTTGCCGTACCAAAACTGTTGGATAGTAACTCGCAAGCTAAATCTAAAGTTTCGGTATTCTCGCGATAGACGAGAAATACCACCGCGACGTTGAGGGGAACGGCACCTCTATATAACCTTTTTTGGGCATCGAAACTTTCTTCTTGTTTGATTTCTGCACCAACATCTCGTCCGCTACCTTTTAATAAAGCCCGTTCGCGGGCGGTTTTTGATTGTTTGGCTTGACGGTGTAGGTTATCTTCAGTTAAAAAGCGGTTGGCAGGAGAAATTTCTACCCAAGCTTCGGTATCGCGAACGTGATTTTCGCTTAAAATTTTCCACATCCACGATATTTGTTCTCTGGTGGAATTCCAGGCACTTACGGTATCTACCATCCTGAGAACGCCGCAGACTTTATCTTTGACGTAAATTCTAGACGTACATTGGCGATGTTCGGGACAGGAAGAACGTCCTCGGTTTCCTTCAATTAGTACGGTGGTAGCGTGTTTTTTTGATGTGATGCTTTCAGTAACTTTTAAACCTCTATCTTTATCGGATTTAAGAGTTAATAGTTGAGGGATGGGCGGTGTAGGAGTTTGATTAAATCTACCCCAAAGCCATTGCCAAAGTTCTGTGTCTCGCAGTGGGCTTACTTCTAGTCCTGCTTTGGTATTCCACAACATTTCCCATTGCAAAAAGCCTTCAGTATAAGCTTTCATTAATACTTTGCTTAAAACTTGTTCTTGTCGTTCTGATAAACGTCCCGTTACGCCATCTAAAAAGAAGCGGCAGGTTTTACCCATGTTGTAGATTAATTTGGATAGTGGGTCGGTTTTCCTTTCACCAAATTCATCGGCAGTCCAGGTGCAGAATACCATTTGTTGCCAAATTGAACGAGTTCCTTTGCGCGTAAGTTCCTGCACTTTGGCTTGTTCGTTTTGCATCAAAATAGCAGGTAATATGTTAGGGCAGTTTTCACCTAGAGAATTAAGGTATTGTTGTCTGTCAGTATCATCGGAATAACGACCGAGAAGAAAGCTACATTTTTCCCCAGGTAGCAGGAATTTCATGGCTTCGGCAATTCCACTAGCTGCCTCGCTTACTTCTTCTTTATAGAGTTGGTTGTGAATACCTTTGAGGTGAAAGGCGAAAACGACTTGAAATTTGTTTTCGTCGCTGATATCACCTTTATTGAGGAGGAAAGCACCAATACTGCGGTTATCCTTTTCGATGCGAACTAAGCAGCATAAATCTAGTTCGTTTTCAAAGGGGAAATAAGTTGTTTTAATTCCTTTTTCATTCATAGCATTAATTGATGGGATTTTAGCTTTCATCTTTTACCTCTTTTTAAGTTCCTTCGGCTTCTTCTAGGAAGTAACGGAGAAATATATAGCGCCCCGCCACTTACCCAATTGCGACCTTTTGGTTTGCGAAAGCGATTGATGTAACTATCGGGGTCTGAACCTGTCAAAAACCACCAGCTAACTATTAACCAGAAGCTAATCACAGCTACTTTTGGTATTCCCCAACCGAGTACGCCATCAAAAATTAGATAAGTAAGCAGGATAATGGCAAACCAAGGTAATATTTGGTTGGCAGGGATAGGGCCAAAACTCGCTTGCTTTCCTAATATTTTATTGACGCGAATTGGTTCTCTATCTGGATCTTGCATATTGTTGATTCTCACGTAATGGGTTGGTTAGTAGTTAGTAATAGTTGAACTAACTACTAACTGGATGCTTAATAGTTAAGCCCCACCAGTACCACCAGTACCGTCTCCTACAAATAGGAAGGTTATTACATCGATCGCCAGTACGATACCAATCGCTAAACCTGCTTGCGTGGCAATAGGACGCCAATCATTTCCTTGTTGTGCTTGGTTGTAGGCGAATAAAGCAGCTACGCCAACCAAAATTAGGAATACGGCGCGAATTAGGTTAAATACGAGGGTTACTGCTTGGTCGCTAACTGCTTGCCCACCGCCAGATGCGCTTTGTTGTGCTAATGTTTTCACAAATGCTTCTAATCCACTCAAAAATACTGCACCTGCTGGCATCTCGAATAAGCCAAAGGTGATGGTAATTGCCATAATGATGGCGGCGACGTGCCAAAATCGAATTTTGGAATTAATCAGCCGATTTAAAGTTGGTATGAAATGAATAATGCGATTTAGGCAGTAAAAGAATAAACCAGCCGATAGGATGATGGTGATTAATAAGGGTTCTTTTACTGCTAAGTAAATCAGACCCAATCCCAATCCAGAAACTGCTGTGGCATCCCCATCCCAACTTTTTAGTATCCAAGTGGTTGTTTTTTCTAAGGGATTAAGGCGGGTTGGTAATTGTTGTTGGGTGTGGTAGCTGTTGTAATAGTCGCGCATGATTATTTTCCTAGTAAATGTGATGTGTGGTGAGAAAGGCTTAGAGTGATTGTTCAACTGTTTTAGGGCTTCTTTCAGAATTAGAACGATTGCAGGCGGTGAGAGAATGCAGTTGAGATGTGGTAAAATCACACTGTTCTATTAACCAGCGATCGCGTTTGGCATCAATCAGGGAAGCAGAGAATACTGGTTGTTTAGAATTGCCAGACGGCTGGAAACCTTTTAAGGTAGCTGGAGTTAAAATTTCTCCTTCTTTTGTGCAAGTAGGATTGGAAAATTCAAAACGGTACTGTTGGCCAGAATGGGGGTCTTTCCAGCTAAAAGGTTTGGTAGAACTGCCATTTTTTAAGCCAGCGAATTGTTCGGGTAACACTTGTTCAAAGCGCTTGATGACTGCATTACCTACTGATTGGATGTCAGGTTTGTTTTCAGTTTCAAGAGATTGGGCTAATGTGGTTCCTGTTTTGAGTGTTGTACCAGTTAACCACAAGCCATCAATTTCGCTGCGAGAAGCAAGATGTGCTGCTATTCTTGCCAAATTGGGATTTAGTTTCAACCCCGGTGTTGGAGAGTTAATCTGTTCCTCATCCTGTTTTGGCAATAGGCGCATCGCATCTACTTGCGCTGGTGATGTAACAGCTAATTGGCCTGGGGGCGTTGAAGTGGAAAGGTTGTTTTTCTCTTTCTTTGCTGCTACATCAATGGTGAAGGTTTGAGGTGGCTGTGGTAAAATACTGCCACCTGTTTGTGACAATTCAAGTTGTTGCTTGAAAGGGATAGTAGATGTATTTTTGTTGGGATTGTTTGGGAAACTGAAGTTGAAGCCAACCAATCGATCGTTTTGGTTGACTAAATTTATTTGGATTTCCCGACCTTGCGACAAGCTAGCTTCTTTCAAGGCTGATTGAAAATCTTGAATGGAACCTAGTTCGTGCTTTTTATCCAACACTCGATCGACTACATCCCAGATATAGTGCAATTCGGCTGGGTCGGTAATTAAATTATTACCTTGAGCCTCAGTCATAAATAAAGTCTGTCAAACTGTTAAGTTCATTCTCTACAAACCTTCCTTGGTGTGCGTTCTTACCAAGGAGGGGTAAGCTGTTATCGCTATTGACGTAAAACTAACTATCACTAAAGCGATACGATGGTTGGAATTGCAGTATTTTCAAGGCTTTTAGCTTTAGCTTTTAGGATGGCTGTAGCGTAAGCATCCTATCCTTTGGGGGTGCGTTTTCTAAGTTCAATAGTCGATAATTAGATAACTATTCAATATCGTCTTAACTAATCTGGGCGATCGGGTAGCTGTTGTACTTTCGCGTTCGCGTAGCAAAGGATGCACTATCGCGTTCTAGGGTCGGCCATTGTTTGCCAGTCAATAGTCAATAATCAGATAACTATCCAATATCGTCTTAACGAACTTGGGTGCAGGTGGCTATGTACTTTCCGAACCGGGCTTTTGGTTGGATAGTGAATAATTCAATAATTATTCATTTATTAAAATTGTACGTAGGTAAAAGTAGCTCGATAGTGAAATAATTATTGACTATCTAATTTGTCAACAGCGAATATGCAATTGCCTCCGGCAGCTTGCTCCCTAACAGCCTCAATATTCAATAGCACGATAAATATCCATTATCGAACTAGAGAGAATTGGCTGACTGATGTTTGCAGCAATGGCGATCGCTATTCTGCCCTTTCTTACTCAATAGTCGGTAAGACAATAAATATCGACTATCGAAATATATAAAGCTAATCTAGTTAAATTGGATAGTGAATAAATATTGACTATTTAAATAACAAACACCGATCGTATAGCGAGAGGTGAACCTTCCTCGTAAGCTATTAGGAAGTAGTTTAGATGGGAACTGTAGCGGCACAAGGAATTGGGAGGGTTAAATGGGCAGAGCAAGCAAGAGGCGCAAAAGCGAAGGTTTTGGGCAGCCAGCCCTAGCCCTAACCTCTAATGACTACATTGGGCAAATTTTCGGATTGAGGATAGTTAGTTTGAGCAAGATTATGCTTGAACTATAACTGAGAACTAGATGCTTGTTTTTGGTTAGCTAAACGTTCTGCTCTTCTCTTATAAAGAAGACCTAAAGGACTATTTTCAAAATCTGCATCTAACTTGGCATTAAGCTCATCCAAACCTGCAATCAAAACATCCCAACGTTGGCAAATTTCTTTTAATTTAGCAATATGACGCTCTCTGGTTTCTGGATCGGGGATTCTCGGTTGATTACTCATGATAAGTTAAAATCTCTCCTGATCTCTTTAATAGTAGCATCCGTAGCTGCTAAAACAGCTTCAGCTTCTGCAATGAATTGGTAAAGCAATTCTAGCGTATCACGAGTTGCCGTAGGTTGCGATTCATAAATTCGACGTAACGTAAGGTACAAACGCGAGTAATACCTATCTGCTCGCTCTCTGGAATTTTGAAGTTGCTCAAAGTAGTCAATTGTTTCGCTTGTCTCGCCAAATTGCTCTTGTATTACAAATTCAGTTGCAGTCGCTTCATCAAGCCGCTCTAACAACTGTCGTTGCAAACCAAGCACGGTCGTAATGATTTCTTCTGGTAATCTAGCCACGTTTATCAAAAACCAATTTACTCCTTAAGTAATCTATCATAATTAACTTCGATATTAAACTAGATTTAATTATTTTATTTCTAACTTAACCCAAAAAAAGAACGCCTGACGGCTGCATAATACTGAACTTAATCAACTAAAATTATGACATCAACTCTAACAACTGAACCAACCACAAACTCCACCGAACTAACAACACCAGTTCTCGCCCTCAATAGCGTTAACTTAGTCGGACGGGCAGGTGCAAATCCGGAAGTACAATATTTCGAGTCCGGTACGGTTAAAGCTACGATATCGATGGCAGTACGGCGGCGGGGTAAGAATATAGACCCCGATTGGTTCAGCATTGAATTATGGAATAAAAATGCCGAAACAGTAGCTAATTACGTTCGTAAAGGCGACTTATTTGGCATATCTGGCTATCTCAAAATAGAAAGTTGGATAGATAGCAATACTGGTGGCGAGCGCTCCAAACCCGTCATCAAAGCTAATCAAATTCATCTACTTGGTAGCAAGCGTTCTAGCAATGAAGACGTTGAAGAAGAAGCTGACGATGCGTTTTAGTCTGACGACTAACAGAATATCGAGAATACCAGAGGTTTAAGACATGAACAACTGCACTTTAGCAATTAGCATCAGCCAACAACCAGAATTGCGCTATACTGCTAATGGTGATAAAATCGGGCAAACAGTTGGCGAATTTTACAGCCCTCATCACAATGACAAAGAAAATCCTTCATCCCCATCCCCAATTAAAGTAGTAGCATGGGGTGAACGATTAGCTGACCAATTATTCAACTTACAAATCGGTCAGCAATGTATCATTACCGGACGACTTTCAACTCATAGCATTGAACGTCCAGAAGGCTTTAAAGAGAAAAAAGCCGAATTGGTAGTTGAGCGTATTTTCGCTGTTTGAAATAGCAGTCAGCTATCAGCCATCAGCCGTCACCTTATTGACAGCGCTGATAGCTGATAGCTTGTTAATCATGATGCCTCACGGCAGTAGCGTGGAAACAATCCACATACTACTGCCGTGAGTAAATTTTTTGCAAACGTCGGAAAAGACGACCGTATAAATATTGAGAAAAATCTTCCAGTTTGGGATTTTCTGGAACAATATCTAAAACCATCTGGTTGGGTTGTTTCTTTAGCCAGACGCCCGCAAGTAGTTCCCCAAGCACCATTATTAATTGATTGCGGTGCAATCAGTTACAGAAGTCAATGACCCGCCACTAAATCCTAGATTATAGTGGGGGCTTGAAAACAAGTCCATAGTTGACCCGCCTAAGTCTTAATTGACTACGTTATCAGGGTAAAGGATGCCAGAAAAAGCGAAAGCTGGGGGTAACGCCCTGGATAGGGGTTCAAAATTTGCCCCAACCGAAAGGAAGCCAAATTCTGGCAGGTGTTCAACGATAAATCAACGCATCTGAAATCCAACATCTGTGAAAGATAGAATCGGCAACGAAATCGGAGCAGAGGTACTACCCGAAAAGTGGACAGACCTAAAATGGAAAACTGCTACAAAGGTAGTGAGAAATCTGAGACGAAGAATTTATCGTGCGACTCAGAGGAAAGAGTGGAATAAGGTAAGAAGCCTTACAAAACTCATGCTAAAAAGCAAATCAAACTTGCTACTTGCAGTCAGAAGGGTCACTCAACTCAATCAAGGGAAGAAAACAGCAGGAGTGGATAACCAACTTGCCCTCAGCCCTCAAATGAGAATCCAACTGATAAATGAAATCCTGAAACTGTCCCCTTGGAAAGCAAAACCTGCTAAAAGGATATACATTCCAAAATCAAATGGAAAAAAACGCCCACTGGGAATACCAACAGTTAAGGATAGAGTGATGCAAGCCGTGGTCAAAAACGCTCTGGAACCAAGTTGGGAAGCCAGATTTGAAGCAAATAGTTATGGCTTTAGACCAGGGCGAAGCTGCCACGATGCAATGGAACAAGTTCATGCCCGACTACGAAAGGGAGGCGATGAATGGATTCTAGACGCAGATATCAAAGGAGCTTTTGACCACATTAGCCACGAATACATACTCAATGCTATTGGAGAAATTCCTAGCAAAGAACTAATCAAACAGTGGCTAAAAGCAGGTTACGTGGATGCTAACAAGTTTAACCCAACAGAAACAGGCACTCCCCAAGGCGGAATAATTAGCCCACTTCTGGCTAACATCGCCCTAGACGGACTGGAAGGAGAAGTATTATCTAATCACCAGAAAGTCAAACAGAGTAAGAGTAAGGAATACAAAGGCAAAACCTATTACACAAACAGGTATTATCCTAAATTTGGGTACATCAGGTATGCCGATGATTTCCTTGTCACAGCCGAAACAAAGGAAGACTTGGAAGCAGTTCTGCCTGAAATAAAGGAATGGCTGAAAAAGCGAGGACTAGAGCTAAATGAAGAAAAAACCAGCATCGTAAATAAGCGAGATGGGTTCAACTTTCTTGGTTTTACAATCCGAAGCTACTCAGACGGAACGACGCTCTGCAAACCTCAAAAGGAAAAGATGATTACCAAACTCAGAGAAATCAGAGGATGGCTTAAAAGACATAAAACGGTAAAACCGGAAGAAGTCATCAATCATCTCAACCCAATAATTAGAGGATGGGCAAACTATTACAGGCACTGTTCCAGTAAGGAAATACTCGCTACATTCAACCATAGAATTGTTCAAATGCTATGGCAATGGTGTAAGAGACGACACCACCGGAAACATCTCAAATGGGTAAAGAACAAATACTTTACCGTACTTAGAAACGACCACTGGACATTCTTTGCCGACACCAAGGATAGAACAGGAAAAAGAAAGAGACTTTATCTCTTAGACGCAAGTGACATTCCAATCCTGAGACACACAAAGATTGAAGGCATCAATAGTCCAGATGACCCAACCCAAGTAGATTACTGGAATAAACGTCAAACAAAACTGGGTAGTAGTGTATGGGCAAAAGGCTCGAAGCTCTACAAAGTGGCGCAATTCCAGCAATGGAGATGCCCAGAGTGCGGGGACTACTTGCTGAACGGAGAAAAAATCCACACGCACCACCTAACCAAAGTGACAGACGGAGGCACTGATGATATCGACAATCTCATACACCTTCATCAAATCTGTCACCAAAAGGTTCATGGTACTAAATAACCTCAAAGTCCAAGAATGCCAGAGCCGGATGATGCGAAAGTGTCACGTCCGGTTCGTTGGGGAGGAGGATGGAGCGATTCATGCCTCCTTACCCGACTTGAAGGAGGTTCAAAATGATAACGATAACCTAAAACCTTTAAGAATTAAAATTGATCCTGGTGCAAAGTTTACTGGTTTAGCCCTAGTCTCAGATAAAAATATTGTTTGGGCGGCTGAACTAGAGCATCGTGGTTTCACTATCAGAGATTCTTTGACTAGCAGAAGACAAATACGTAGAAGTCGTCGTCAACGCAAGACTAGATATCGTAAGCCAAGATTCCTTAATCGTCGTCGTAAAGATGGTTGGTTGCCACCTAGTTTAATGTCTCGCGTTTACAACATCCAAACTTGGGTAAATCGTTTGTGTAAACTTGCGCCAATTAAAGCTATTAGCTTAGAATTGGTTAAATTTGATACTCAAAAAATGGTAAATCCTGAAATTAATGGGGTTGAGTATCAACGTGGCGAAATTTGGGGTTATGAGGTTAGACAATATTTACTTGAGAAGTTTAACCATACGTGCGTTTATTGTGGTGTTACCAACAAGCCTTTTAACTTAGACCATTTTCATCCAAAGTCAAAGGGTGGTAGCGATCGAGTTAGTAATTTGGTCTTATCTTGTGTTGAATGTAATCAGGCTAAAGGAGATAAATTGCCTGCTGAGTTTCTAAGCGATCGCTTAGATATTCTTACCAAGATTGATAAGCAACGCAAGCAACCATTAGCTGATGCCGCTGCCGTCAATGCTACTCGATGGAAATTAAAGGACATTCTCGAATCTATTGGTTTACCTGTTGAGCTAGGTTCTGGTGGATTAACCAAATATAATCGGCAACGTTTAAACATTAGCAAAACTCATTGGACGGATGCGGCTTGTGTAGGGCTTTCTACTCCTAATAGTCTAAATATCATGGGTTATCAACCACTAATTATTAAGGCTATGGGGCGTGGTTCTCGTCAAATGGTCAAGCCAGATAAGTATGGCTTTCCTCGTACTTCTCCTAAACTCAGACAAAAGTCATTCTATGGTTTTATGACTGGCGATATCGTCAAAGCTGTTGTTAGTAAAGGTAAAAAAGTAGGTACTTATGTTGGTAGGATTGCAGTTCGTAAAACTGGTAATTTCAATATCAAAACTAAAACTGATACTGTCCAAGGGATTAGTCACAAGTATTGTCGTCAATTACATAAATCTGATGGCTACGCCTATAGCTTTGGTCAGGTTTTGAGCCAAAAAATTAATCAGCCAAAACCACCAACTCAAAATACTCAAGTTCAACGTTTCAAAGGAATTCAAGGCGAGCAACTAAGTTTGTTTTAAGTTTAAAACAGGAAAGTAGTTTATATGCTGCTGCTTTCCTCTCATCACTAACATTCGTATAGTGAGAGTCTCCAACAGCTATTTTTCTTATGATGAAACGTTGAAAGGCAAATTTATTAGTCAACGCCGTCAATGGTCAAAGATGGTAAGCGAACAAATGGAAGAAATCGCGCATTCTAGAGGTGCTTAAATTGTATTTATTGGCGGTAAACGCTATCGAGAATTTGTGATTCCACAGTTGCTATCTATAGCTGATAAACTTTACATTTACACTGTTAGCGCACCGCTCGCTGGCTTGGGTATTGGGTATCAAATGCAATGGTTGAAACAAAAAACACCAAAATATAAGCATTTACAATTGGCGCTTTTGTGAAGAATGAAAGGTAATATTTCTGCCTGACGGCGTAAGGAGGGAGAAACATTTAGTTAGGGTTTTTGTTGATGAATTCTAATTCAGCCCCGAACTACGCCGCACTGATTAAAGTGAACGAAGATTATCCCAATCCACCAATTTGGTTGTCACCCGGAAACCAAATCTATTCGACTCAGCATGGATTGGGAGAAGTCATTGGAACGATGGGTAATCAATTAGTTGCCATTTTTCAAAGAGAACCTCAACCAGTTTCTTTGAACTGGATATCAGCGATTGAATCTCAAGAATTGATGCCATCTGATAATGCTAAAGCTCGAAATAATAAATCTAATGGTAACGAGCGATCGCTGTCGGGGTCAGGCTTTGAAGAAATTGCGCTGGGATTAGCAGAAAATATCGTTTATACGGAAACAATTCCGGCTTCTGATGGTGAATTGTATTCCTTACCCGATGATTTACCAATTGCACTTTCTAATGCTTTAAAAGCTGTTGGCATCGAGCAAATTTATTCGCATCAGTTGGAATCGTTACAAGCATTGCGTCAGGGAAAAGATATCTGTATTTTGACCCCGACAGCGAGTGGAAAAACTTGGTGCTTCAATATTCCGATTCTGGAATCCTGTCTAACCAGTAATGCTACTGCGCTTTATCTGTATCCGCTTAAAGCGTTAGCGACTGACCAAATTGACAAACTCCGATCGCTCGTTGCTATCTTACCTGAAGATACCCCTGTGAAAGTTGGCGTGATGACTGGCGATATATCCGTGTTGGAACGCAAGCGCCTGTTCGTACCGGAACCTCCCCAGATTCTCGGAATTAGCCCTGATTTATTACATTATCAGCTTTATGCAGTACGAGCCAAAGATGGTGAGGGTTTTCGCACTTTCTTGCGACGGTTGCGCTATGTAGTCGTGGATGAATCCCACACTTATCAAGCTGGATTTGCTGCCAATTTTGCCAACCTGATGCGGCGGTTGCGTTTGGCAGTGGATAGTGTTGGTGGGAATTCCAGCCGCTTACAGTGGGTGTTTTCATCAGCTACCATTGGTAATCCAGTGCAAGTAGCACTGCGGTTTTCGGGACGGGAAGCTACTCCAGAACGGTTACAGTTGGTTGACAAGAGTGGGGCTAAAAGTGCCGGACGCACGATAGTTTGCCTCAAACCCAGCACTACAGCCAATCCCGATGCTGCTAAGGTGATTTTGTACCTGCTGCAACAGAACCTATCTGGCATTTGTTTCTGTAATAATCGATCGGCAGTGAAGAATCTGCTCTCACTCATCAAGCAGGAAGCAACTCGTCAGGGTTGTCCGCATTTGGCGGATGCGGTGGCGATATTTTACGGGTCACTTAAGAGCGATCGCCGTCAGGATATCATCTCGCAGGTAAAGGCAGGTCGCATCAAAGCTATTCTCTCCACTAGCTCGTTGGAAGCGGGAATCGATATTCCTGCACTGGACTGGTGTCTAGTGCGCGGGTGGCCGGGTTCTTTGATGTCGTTCCGCCAGCGAATCGGTCGAGCGGGTCGGGGGAACAATCCGGGTTTGGTCATTTTCTTGCCAGTCTCCCAAAGCCCTCTAGATAATTATTACACTGGTAATCCCAAGCTGTTACTACATGGTGCGGCGGAATCTAGTGAGTTCAATGCTAATTATCCGGTGTTGCTGGGTAAACATTTGATGGCAGCAGCGGTAGAAAGTGGCATTCCGTTGCACCGACTTAGCCATTATTTTGGTGAGAAGGCGGGTGCGATTGCTTCTGCTTTGATGGATCAAAATCAACTCTATGTCAGCCGAAACGGTCAGTTATGGGGACGAGGCTATCCTCATAGAGAAATCAATTTGCGCGGCAATGCTATATCTACTGTCAAGTTAATCGATAGCAGTACTGGTGAAGAGTTTGAGGAAACTAATCTTGATATTGCTTATCGGGAAGTATTTCCCGGTGCAATCTATAGCGTTCAAAATGGCGATGGTGAAATCGTCAAATATAGAGCGACTGAATTGGAGGTTGAGGAACGTCGAGCCGTTCTGACTCCTATCGACCCGAATTCTCCTACTTTTACCATTCCTGAAACTGATTTAGAGGTTAAACAACTTGAGCTTCTTGCTGAACCAAAAACTATTGCTCTTTCTATTCCTGGTGCAGAACTTAAGTTAAGTTTGGGTTGGGGAGAAATTAAGACATTGGTGACAGGGTACAAGTTGTGCGTTAAACAATACGAACTAAGTTGTACGCGCAGTAGTTGCCGCAGCTATCACCAACCTTTATCGGGGAAATTCTGCCCAACTTGTGGAAGCAAGCTGAAAAGGATTGAATTGGTAACAGTAGTTGATGAAGTGGATTTTAGATTACCGTACTGCACGCAGTATAAAACACCTGTGGTGAAAGTTGAGGTAAATTCGGTTGCTACAAATGTAATCTGTCGTGAAGTTCAGCATCTTAAAACTAAAATTCAGCGAGAAATGCCGGAGATACCGCCTGTATATGCAGCGCTTTGGGAAGCTTCGCCTGCTACAATTGCACTGCATAGCATCGGGCATCAAATCATTTTTGCAGTACCGTTGGTTATTTTGAGTTCGAGTTTGGATTTGAATTATTTGGTGGTTGAGCAGTCGGAAACTGTGGGGTATTTCTACGATGCTGTAGCTGATGGAAATGGATGTAGCGAGGCTGTATTTCATCAGTTTGGCAAGTTTGCTCGGAGTGCAGCGGCGTTAGCTCGTAATTGTAGTTGTGAAGCGGGTTGTCCGAAATGTTTGTATATGCACTCCTGTCTGCAAGATAATCAATCTTTGAATAAGCAGATTGGGTTAAGTCTGCTTGAAGCTGTTGGTGAGTAAGTTTAGGTTTTTAGTAAAAAATATAGCTTTTTCTTAAAATTGAAGAAGCTATATTTTTTTACTCTACAGTTTTTGTTCCTTGCTTTTCCCACAAGTAGAGATTGAGTTACGGAGACGTAGGAGGTGACAAGATTGGACTAAAATCTCTTTCCAGAAGATAGCGTGCTTGTAACGTTGCCATTCCCACAGACCACCCAACTAAACAAGTCACAGCTTCATCGATTTCATCATTACAAAGTTCTAAAAGTTTTAGAAGGTTATCTTGATGCCAAGGCCACGTCTCTGTTAGACGGGTATAATCTTTTTTCACATCCCTGTGCTTTTGGTTCATTTGATCTTCTAGAAAGCTCCACCCTCCTTGCGAAGCTAAAGAAATTTGGTACTCGTCTGCCTTTCCTCTACCAGCAAAGAAATCATATCCAAAATGTGAAGCGCCATCATGAACAAAATGATTACGGATAACATACGAGACAGCAATAGGCCAACCATAATTCTTAAGCACAAAAAATGAATTGTAATGGGCTGCATTACCTTTCACACATACAGTTAATAGATTTGGAGGAGATTTTTGATCTTTACCAACCGTTTTGTTAAACAATAATAAAGAAATCCCAGATATTATGGAATCACAAACAGCCCATGTTGTTGAAAGATAGCTCTGAAATCCTAATAATCGGGCAGTGCTGAAAGGGATTGTTATTCCATGATAGTCAACAAGATCCGTACTAGCATCCGTAATTGATGGTAACTGATCTAGTAATTGGCGCGCATATTCTCTAGCATCAATGAGTTCACAGGTAGAAGTTAATATGTCAGCCATTTTGTCAAATTGGTTGAATTCATTTATACAATCAGAATGTAGGGATGATGAAGTTGTCCCATTTTAAGTAGTAACTATCTGTCGCAACTCAATTGCCCTGTTTCTCAGACATTCTTTTAAATTTTCCGATCTCATTTCACGATCTCTTCTTTAACTCGTTCAATTTCACTATTTAATTCTGCTTCTGCTAATTGAAGCATCCATTGCCGAAATGGAATCAAAACTGGATCGGTTTCAGCTTCTAACTTCTGTTTTGCTGCCTCAACTGCTTTTTCAAATATAGGAGGGACTTCTCCTATATTTGCCATCCAAGTTTTTGGCTCAGGATTAGTTAAGGCGTGGAAAATTGAATATTTGTGGCGCTCGTCAAATTGAACTGCTAGGGAACAAGCTTCATGGGCAATCTTGCGCCAAGCAGAGGAATCATCTGGATAATAGCCAGCAAATTTCGCCCAATGCCAAATTTCGCTCGAATTTCCTTTAACTTTAGGATTTGTAAGCTTTTCTACAACCAAATCAGCCGTAATTGCTCCAGTAGGATCGATATCAACTAAATATTGAGGAAATCTATACCCCAACATGGGAGAAGAATCAGCGTATGACAGCAACTTTGCAACGAGATTTCGTATTATGGTATCGTTAGCTTGGTCTGGAGAAATGGGGACAATCCATTGAGATAGCCGTTCTCGACTGGGTAGCGTTCTGATACTGGAGTTATCTGACTTTGAAAACATTTGAATCCGTTTCTCTATAGCACTGACAAGCCATTGCAAATCTGGCTTACCAAACATTTTCAAAAATTCTTGTATATGCCAAGTACTTGTACCACTAAGATCGTCAATGTCAGGTAAACGTAAAACTTGATCTAAAATCCAGTCCATTAAGGAACGCTCGACTTCTCGCTCTGTATTTTGAGTTACTGAACGCATTGCATAACTTAACGGCTCTAACAATGCTTCTACACCATAGGATAACTGCTTATAATGGAGTTTATTAAAAATTGTCTCTATTGTATCCTTTATTTGTTTTGGATTACAAAAGAAAATGCTACCGAGTAACCCTACAAAACTGACAGCCGAGTTAGTCTCCAAGAAATGTTCTTGCTGCTTTAATACAATAGTTACTTCTAGTTCAGTAATATTAACCAACCATGCACTTTCGTAAATTGCCTGGATAAGGTGTACAATTTTTTCGCTGGTATTGGCCCATTGCAGAAGTTGCTCAAGCACTGCGCTTACTGCTAAAGAATCATTCTGTCGAGTAGCCCCAACCCAAGCATTACAAAGTCTGGCAGCAAACAGAAACTCTGCATCTTTGACAGGTAGCTTCAATGCCTCCTGAACAAAATTACGTACAGATTGAGATTGTTGCGCTTTTAAACCTAGATTTGCAGCCACAATTAATAACCTAGAAACTGCATCAGGTTTTCCCAAAATTTTCACACCATCTCGAACGAAGTCGTGAATAATTTGTGGATTATCTGAATTAGCTAAGTTATGGCTTGTTTCAACTGCCCATTGTCCTAATGCTTCGTTACTTTCCCAAGTAAGAAGGGGGGCATATTTGGGAAAAAGTTCTCGTTCTTTAAAGGAAGTTTCACACTGGTTAGCAATTTCTTTCAGTTCATTATCTTTACTAAACTGAGCATACCACTTCCAAAGTTCGCGAGCAGCTGCGAGTTCCTCAATATCGAAATTACCTAATTTCAGGAATTCTACCATCCACTGTAAATCCTCAATTATAACGTTACGAAATGCTTCGTAATAAGGAGTTGTAGGTGATGAATCTCGTGAGAATTCTAACAGAGCTTGATTTATTTCCTGATGAGCATAAGCTAGTAGTTGCCAGAGAATCACTGACTGAGTTGGATGAATTTTTTTCTCTCGTAGTATTTCTTTTATTGTTGTGCGAAGTGATTCTCTAATTTTCCACTTGGTTGTCTCTGGTGTAATCAACCATGTTTGAGTTTTGACAAAGCGACCATCAAAGCTCGTGTACTCTTGCTCAATATCTAACAGCGGCTTAACTAAGGTATCGAGAATTAACTTTTGATCCTCAGAAATTATTTGAGAACGAATATTTGTTAATAATTCGTTCGCTTTTTCAAATGCGGATTCCTCAAAATCACTACGAAACTCTGGACTACCTTTAATGACTCTAGGTAAAACAGTCTCGGCTCTCTTACCATCATTCGGTAACCCCTGCGGTCTACGAGTTGCAACATCACGTTCTGCAATTACTAACTTACAGAGCAGTGAGAGGAGCGCCATCTGTTCGTTGGGGGTTTGAGCGTAAGGAGCCGTATGATAAACAATCCAAGGTAGCGCCAAGATTACGTCATCATGAGTAATAATTCGTTGTCCAAAAATCGTTGAAACAGTTTCTGGTGCTGAGGTTGAATTTAACACAGCTGTTAGCAGGCTCAGAACTTCGGATACATGAGCAAAAGAAATTTCATCTAAAACACTAAGGTACGCTAATTTCCGACGTGCATTCATGGTAGGAACTCGGTCATACCAGTCGTGTAGGAGCCTTCCCAAAAGATTTATCGGATTATTTGATAACTGTTGAAGCAACTCAAATCGAGCAATACCCCTTAATAGCAACTTTTGAAGACTTGAAGCTTCAGCGGAATCTAACATTGCGTTAACTTCTTCAATAATTTCCAATGCCTCCGATGAAGCTTCCAAATTAGCTCCAGAGGGTCTGCTATAAGTTAACCACTGTCGCAGAATGTAATCGGCCAATACATCTGGTTTGATTTTAAGGAGACGATTACGAGAACCTCGCTCAAAAATCACTTTGCGGGCAATCAGGCTGTCGAAATATCGCTGTAGTTCTGTGGGATTTCTACATCCAACTTTTGCTTGAATAAAGTGAATTACTGTAGTATCTTCTCGATTTACAGTATCAAACAATGCTGTCCACTGGAGTAAATTCAAAGCTTTCTCAGAAGGAATACTCTGTTGCTGTGTAAGAATTCCTTCTAAATAGTCGGATGCCAAACTCTCCGCCTCTTGCGGCATTATCTCAAGATTACCTCTGCTCTCTAGCAATTTGACAGCGATCGCGATCCAGATAGGATAGTAGTCATAATGTTGAGCAATCCAGGTAGCAGCTTGTGTTTTCCAATCATTTGTCTGTGATTGTAGAGAGCCAAATTCTATGAGTTCCTGACAAAAAGCAATTGCTGCTTTTTCTTCTAAAGAAGTTAGCGGCAGATCTTCTACTATATCTTGCATCCGAGTCCCCTGAAGATATTTCAAAACAGGATCGTTAGGAGACTGAACAGCAATGGCGACTTTCCAAGTTCTAGCCCGACCGCCAGAAATTTGCTCCACTAGCGTCTTCAGAACAGTTGCATCTTCAGGTTCATCAATCAAAAGCAAAGTAGGACGTTCGACAATTAACCCTATGAACCATGAACTGGTTGCTGTCATAGTTGCAATATTTGCCCAAAGTATCTGCCATCCCTCTGGTAAGGCTTGAGTTTCCGCACCTTCTAGAAGGAATCGGGTTTTACCAATGCCCCCTGCCCCATGAATCACAAGGATTTTCTTCTTGGCATCATTTATAAAATTTTTGTATTGTTCTAATTCCGTTTCTCTCCCCTGAAAATGAGTATCTAGGGCATGATAATGCTCGAATTCTTGCGATTGTTGTACCTGTTCGCGTGCTTCTGCAATTCCCAAGAAAACTCGCGTCTCTCCACCAAAATAAGCTTGTTTTAAATCAGGATATTTGAGCAAAAGTGTCTCGATTACGGATTTCTCCCAATAAGATGCTTTTAACCCTAAGTCATCAAATAGCGGCTTAACCTCTTTATTCCATTTCAGTTCGTCACTTGGATTAAACGCAACATTACTGATTAAGATCCATTCTTGTACTACCTGCCAAATTTCTTGTGATTTACCAGGCGTTACTAAATATTTAGTAATGTTCTTAGCTTCTTCTTTGGCATCCGCGATAGCTGAAGAGGCAGCCTCATTTCGATGAAACTTCATTTGGTAAATAATGCGCCCATCTCCTGAACGCGCATCCTGGGCATAATCTTTTCCTGGGCGAACGTAAAGACGAGCTTTGTGGTCTTCAAGACGGATGAGGGAACAAATCAAATCTTGAAAGGTATAACCGTTTCTGATCAGTCCCCAGTTAATATCAGACATAGAATTTTGCTCAATCGTGATAACTATTATAATTCAACTAAGTGGGCGATCGTAATTAAAGTAAAAATGACTAACCTGCTATATAAACCTAAAGCCCTTGCAGCAGAAGCTTTTAAGCTGGTTGGGCATCTTTTAAGGTTTTTATCTTATTTATTTGCATCTATTTATTCTGGCGTACTTAATTTATTTCTCATAAAGGGGTAAAAAATCATGGATCTCCCGTACTTCTAATGATAACGCAAGCTTATAATCTAGCTGCATCAAGGTTTTCAGTCTTCATTATCCAGTCAATCTGTATCACCCACTACTTTTTACACTAGATATCCGTGAGAACCAAAATCATTAGCTTGACCCCCAAAGAAAGAAGAACTGTGCAATTTTTTGGATTGAACAGTATTGAGTGTTGGGCAGAACCTAGAGAAATAGAGAAAATAAAGAAGCTGTATGAAGTAAGCAGGTAAATCACTCATAGGCTATCTAAAGCTGTCGCTTTCCATATATGTAATAAGGAGTAATAGGAAATATTTTTAGATTGAAGCTTCTACCATAAGACTGCTTTTATTAACCACTGGAAAAATAAGTTTTTTTGTTGCTCACGCACTTAGAGGATTGATGATTTCGATGAGACATTGTAATGGTTTACCTGTTACATTTCAATAAACGCATCAATCCAGAAAGACCAACCCAGCATTATTTAGGTTACACGAAAGATTTGGACGAAAGAATTAGGGATCACAGGCTGGGTAGGGGCGCAAGGCTCTGTCAAGTTGCCAAAGAAAGGGGAATTACCTTTAGGTTAGCAGAGGTTTGGATAGGCGATCGCTCTCTAGAACGCCAGCTAAAACGACAAAAAAATAGCCGTCGATTTTGTCCGATTTGCAATCGATTACCAATTTAAAAATGTGGCTAACGCCATCAGAAAAATGAATTAAAAAGGAGTAAAACTGATGGCGTTAACCCAAGCCGAATTAGATGCCTTTACCGGAACTGAAAATATCTATCAACATTCGTTCGGCAAAATTAACTATACCGATGGCGTCAAATATCTAGCAACTGAAGGACAAGCTTTTTGGTTAATCGATGCCATTGCTTCCCATCAAACGCGACAACTGCTTTCGCAACAAGATTTGCAAGAATTTCAACTGTGGCAGTTAACAGTATCAGAAGATAAATCAGCAGTTTTAACTTGCCAATCTGATAGTGACATAGAACCAGTCGTCAGACAAGAAATTCCCTACACTGATTTTCCACTCAATTCTACCAAACTCTACTTAGTAGATAAAGTGCTGATGTTGCCTTCCGAGTATTAATTCCCTACCTTTAACACACACCAATGTACGTACCTTTCCATCAGAAATATCGCCCCCAGACCTTTGCCGAACTGGTAGGTCAAGATGCGATCGCTACCACGTTGACTAATGCCATTACCAGTCAGCAAATCGCACCTGCATATCTGTTTGCTGGTTCTAGAGGCACTGGTAAGACTTCTAGTGCTAGAATTTTAGCTAAATCCCTCAACTGCCTTTCTAGCAATAAACCAACCGCAACACCGTGCGGAAAATGTGAAGTTTGTCGTGCAATTACTTCCGGTAATTCCTTGGATGTAATTGAAATCGACGCCGCCAGTCATACGGGAGTTGAAAACATCCGAGAAATTATCGATCGCGCTCAATTCGCACCCGTCCAATGTCGTTATAAAGTATATGCGATCGATGAAGTTCACGGACTATCCAGTGCAGCAATGAATGCGTTGCTGAAAACGCTGGAAGAACCTCCCAAACAAGTTGTATTTGTACTAGCGACCACTGACCCCCAACGAGTATTATCTACCATTATTTCCCGCTGCCAAAGATTCGATTTTCGCCGAATCGCACTTGATGAAATGGTAAAGCATTTACGTCAAATTGCCACGCTGGAAAACATCAATATCACCGATGCTGCATTAACTCTAGTTTCCCAAATCGCACGAGGGGGATTGCGGGATGCAGAAAGCTTGCTCGACCAGTTAAGCCTGTTATCAGGTGAAATCACCGTAGAACAAGTTTGGGACTTAGTTGGCGCAGTACCAGAACGCGATTTAATGGAAATGCTGGATGCGGTTGCTGGTAATCATCCAGAAACCTTAATTGACCGCACCCGTCAGTTAATGGAAAGAGGACGAGAGCCTCTAACTATTCTACAAGATTTGACCGGTTTTTATCGCGATTTATTGATTGCTAAAACTGCACCCAGTCGTTCCGATTTAGTTGCTTGTACTTCTACAACTTGGCAGCAATTATGCGAAGTTGCATCTCGGTGGGACGTTGACAAGATTTTAGCAGGACAAGATTATCTGCGTGCTTCTGAAGCGCAAGTTAAAAACACCAATGTTCCTCATCTTTGGTTAGAAGTAACTATGATAGTATTGTTATCAGTAGGGAACAAGCTTACTGTTAACAATACTACTGCTGTTAAGGTATCTTCGCCAACGCGATCGGCATCATCTGATGTTTGGGAGAAAACACTTAAACAGTTACCATTGAGTACCAAAACTCTGTTACAGCAGCATGGAAAATTGGTAGCCTTGGAAAGTGGAACTGCTACTGTAAAAGTGAGTTCGGAAGCACTCAAGAATAAAGTACCAATCGAACATTTGGAAATGGCATTGTCGAAAACAGTTGGTACTAAAACTACGCTGCAATTAATCTGTTGATTAAAAAGGGAGTGGGGAGTAGAAAATAGGGAAGTTATATTTACACTTCCCTGTTGTGTTTCTTCTAGAATTTTTAGGTTATTGAATTAGGAGAATAGAATTTATGTACAAGCATCGGGAATTTTGTCAGACAATAGACAAAGAAATTATAGTAGAAGAACCTGCCCTTGATATTTTCTACACCGATAACACACCAAAAATTGAATGGAAGCCGGAAGTTTCTCTTAAACCTTACGACCAATTAACCAAGGTAGTATTAGACATCGAAACAACGGGATTGGACAAAGAACGCGATCGCATTATTGCCATCGGCTGTATGACAGAATCTGGAAATACACAAATCTTCATGCAGTTAGATGAAGCTTTGTTATTGCAAGAGTTTCTGGATTACTTACAATCGGTTAATCCAGAAGTGCTGCTAACATACAATGGCATGGCATTTGATTTACCATTTATTATCACCAGACTCAATGCCTTAAAAATCAAACATCCTTTCAAACAAGCAAGAAATTCCCGACGAATACCCAGCGCTCAAATTTTCGGTACGCCTATCGAAGTTAATGAAATCCTTTACAAAAATACCAATCACGTAGATGCGTATATCTGCGTTTTGCGTTGGGATTTCATCGCTAAATCTCTCACTCTATCCTACTCGCTCAAAAATGTCGTATTAGAATTGGGATTGAGGAAAGAACGCAGGTTAACTTTATCTCATCAGCAAATTCAAGAATGTTGGCATTTAGGAGAAGGAAGTTCGGGGTGGGAGACTATTCGAGAATACCTGCAATTTGATTTAGAAGATACTAAATTAATTGCAGATAAGCTAGTTCCCAGTTATTGGTACGAAGCATTGATAGTACCGGGAATGAATCTGCAACAGCTTGCATTGGCGGGTAATGCTACTAAATGGCAGAGGGTATTAGAAAATCAATATCCTCATACTAAACCAAAAGCCGATCCGAAGATGAAATTTGCAGGCGGATTGGTAATTTCAGTACCGGGACTGCACCGCAATGTAGCAAAAATTGATGTATCTAGCCTATATCCTTCTATTATGCTCAAATATGGCATTTGTTCTCGTAAGGATGAGAAACGCATTGCACTGGGTATTCTCAAATACCTGACAGAAGAAAGACTGAAAATGAAAGCAAAGGGTAAACTTGGCGATGTTGCAGCCAAACAAGCTGAAGGTGCTTTAAAAGTGCTGATTAATTCCCTATTTGGCTTTTACGGTACTGGTGGTGTTGGCTTTAACGATATGGAAGCGGCGGCGCTGGTGACTGCTTACGGGAGGCGCATTCTCCAGCACATGATATCTGTTATAGAATCAGTTGATGGAATTCAAATTGAATCCGATACCGATGGAGTATTCTTCAGCCACCCACAACCAGAATTAGTCTTTCAAACTTTATCTAATTCCATGCCTTCCGGGATTAGTATAGAACTGGAAACAACCGCAAAAGCGATGTTCGTGCCAGCCAAAGGTGCTAAAAATTATATATTGTGGCACTATGATGGTAGCACGACTTTAAAAGGGATTTGGAAAAAACGCGATCGCTCTCGCCTGGAAAAGGAATTTCCCGTTAACTATCTCACCTATTTTATCACATCGGAACAACAAGCTGAAGATTATTACAACGAGGTGAAGCGCCAGATTTTATCCGGTCAATTGCCGAAAGAGGAAATCCAAATTACCCGCAAGATTAAAGCGAATGAAAGAGCTTTGTTAACTTTGGGTAAAAGGGGTGAGATTGTAACATTTTATCATGGAATGAATGGGGTAACAGCAACGGGGGAATATGCGGTGAGTTATTACCTGAACTTGATTGCAAAAAAAAGGGATGAAATCAGAACAGTTCTTAAGGTTGATAATTCTGCAACCTATAAGCAACTCTCCTTGTTCTGAAATTTAATGATTGCATTTGGATATATCCATCACTTTAATGATGGATATTATTTTTAGTATTTTTCCCAGAAAGTACGCTCACGCTTAAAGTAAGTGATAATTAGCTGAAATTAATCGCTTATGAAATGCAGCAATATCTAGAAGTAGAAGCATTACTAACTGCTCCCCATTCTAACTATTTCTACCCAATTCCCAACTGGGTAGCTGAAATTATGGTAAAAAAGGCAAATATCCAGCCAAACATGAGCGTATTAGAACCCAGTGCAGGTACGGGTATACTTTGCGAGTACATCCGCAAATTCAGTTCTAACTTGCATTGCGTAGAACAATTTTACCTCAATCAGCTAATTCTTACGCTCAAAGGATATTTAGTTGTTTGGGATGACTTCTTAACCTATTATCCCAGAAAACTATATTCAAGGATTATTGCCAACCCTCCATTCCCAGCACAAGAACTGCACATCACCCATGCTTATTATCACTGCTTGGCTCCAAATGGTCGCTTAGTATTCTTAATGAGCAATGCTGCATTTGAATCGAAACAGGGATATTACCAAAAGTTTAGGAAATGGTTTGAATTAGTAGGTGGAATCAGTATTCAGATGCCAGAAGAATTATATGTGACAGCATCAAAACCAAGCGATGTCAAGTGTTATCTGGCAATTATCGACAAATTACCACCTCATCCCTTTCACGAAATTTATCGCATCACAGAAGCACGTCCACATAGAGGATATTTACATGACAGTAATTATTTTACACGGAGAAGACGAGTTTGCTATCTCATTGGAAATTAACCAACTGCGGTCTGAAATTTGTCATCCAGATTGGTTAAACTTCAACTACACTAAAATACCTGCCAGTCCAGAAGCTTTAATGGCAGGAATTACCAGTGCGATGACTCCCCCCTGGGGTGAAGGAGGTCGCTTGGTTTGGTTACAGGATAACCGAGGTGAATGTACGGAAAATCAACTACAATCTTGGGAAAACTGCCTGAAAAATTTACCTGCTAGTAATACTCTATTGCTGACCAGTAAAACCAAGCCAGATGGCAGGCTTAAATCAACCAAATTATTGCAGAAATATGCCCAATTTAAAGAATATCCTATTATTCCCATCTGGGCAACCGAACAGCTAGCACAAAAGGTACAGGAAATAGCAGTTTTACTCAGCATTAATCTCAGTCCACAGGCAGTTACAGCTTTGGTAGAAGCAGTAGGAAACGATACGCGATTATTGTACTCGGAACTGCAAAAGTTGAAATTGTATGTAGGTACGAGAACTGTTGAAATAGAAGATGTACGAACTTTGGTTTCTTCTAATACCAGCAGCAGTCTCAAATTGGCTAGCTTTATCCTCCAAAGAAACCTACCAGCCGCACTTAGTTGCATAAATGACCTATTCAATAGTAATGAACCTCCTCTGAGAATTGTTGCTACTCTCGTTACTCAATTTCGCACTTGGCTGTGGGTAAAGTTGATGAGTCAGCAAGGTGCATCTAACCAATTGATTGCGAAAGAAGCAGAGATAGGAAATCCCAATCGCATTTATTATCTCAAACAGGAAACTCAAAACTGTAGATTAGACCTATTGCAAAATGCTCTCTGCCTGCTTTTGGAATTGGAAATCATGCTCAAAAGCGGTCAAGATGCTCGAAATTCGCTCATCATTCAAATCCAGAAATTATGCAATGTTTAGGAGTATCGAATGAGTCACATCAGTTACTTTCTGCCACCCTATCCAACCTCTCCCAAAGCCAAATTACTATCAGCAATCGAATATTTAGAATCGGAAGAATGTGGCGGAGAGATTCTGTTGTTATTAGCTGCCATTGCTGAGAGTACAGTTTGGAGTCAGGAATGCTATGAAAGATTTATCGATGTTGGCATGAAAGCAGCATTGGAATTGTACGATATCTCTACCATGAATACCCCTTACGAACAAACTGAAAAAGACCCAAGCAATCCCAGAAATTGGCAAGCATATAAACTATGGAATCAACAATCAACCTAAACCATTTTAGCTCAATAATCGGTCAAGCAACAGCCGTCAACCTACTGCAAGCAATTATTACTACAAATCGGATTCCCAATGCACTTTTATTCGCCGGGGAAGAAGGAATAGGTAAGCGTCTTGCTGCTAACTGTTTCATTCAATCATTGTTTTCGGATAGACAGGATAACTTACCAATTGAAATAAACAATCACCCAGATATTTTATGGGTGATGCCAACCTACCAGCATCAAGATAAATTGCTGACATCATCAGAAGCTATCGCACAGGGTATCAAGCGAAAAGTACCACCCGTGATTCGGATATTCCAGGTGAGGGAAGTGGTTAAATTTGCAACTAGCAAGCCTCTAAATGCACCAAAAAAGGTAGTGGTGATAGAAGATGCGGATGCTTTGAATCATCAAGCAGCATCAGCATTGCTGAAAACGCTGGAAGAACCTGCTAATACTCTGTTCATCCTGATGACGAGTAGCGTTCAAACACTGTTACCTACGATTATTTCTAGGTGTCAGGTAATTCCTTTCCACAGGCTATCCAATGATGATTTAGCAACAGTATTAACCAAAAATGGGTATGGCAATATTTTGGCTAATCCTACTCTGATTACGATAGCACGGGGTAGTCCGGGGTTAGCGATCGCATTCCATCAAATGCTACAATCAATTCCTCTAGAACTCCTCAATCAGTGTAATACTTTACCCAACAGCCTCATGGCAGCTTTGTCATTGGCGAGAGAAATTGACCGTTCTCTAGAATACTCCCAGCAATTATGGTTGATAGATTACCTAATGCTGCTGTGGTGGGATTCGTTACATCGTACTGATTTAATGGCCAAGTTAGAAAGTGCTAAACAGGCAATTCTAAAATTAGCACTTCCCAGGCTCGTTTGGGAAGTTACACTGACTAATTGTATTCAATTATAACCTAATCATTGCAAATCCGAATGGCTCACGCCGGGAAGATTTGCGATGATTATTTTTGATTAGTTATGCCTCGTAAAAATCAGTCTACCGTTTTGCAAAAACCCGTTGTTGAAGAAGTTACAACACCTACAGAGATAGAACCTTCAACGATAATCACAGAAGACTCAGTTGAAGTAACTACACTTCCCGAATCGGATACTCAACTACCGCAATACGATGATATCAAACTCAAATTTGAAATTGAAGTAGACACCTTCAATTCTAAACTTTCAACTGCACTATTAGCAGTTCCCATAAAACCCATCCATCCTAGTTTGAGTAACGTACTGTTAACAGCACTTGATGGACAAATAACGCTGACTGGATTTGATTTTAACCTGGGAGTTACCATCTGCTGCGATGCTCAAGTAGAAATTCCAGGTACGATTGCTTTACCAGCCAAGCTGTTACAAAGTATTGTATCGCGAATGCCAACCGGAAAAGTCACCCTAGAAGCGCGTGCAATCAGTAGGGGGTTTGTCGTTACTCTCAGTTGTGCTAGTAGCGGACAATATCAAATTCGGGGAACGGTGAAAGAGGATTTTCCGAATTTACCGGAACTAGATACGAACCGTCAAAGCTTTCGAGTTAAACCGCTATTATTAGCAGCCGGACTGCGAACGGTTTTATTTGCTGCTGCTAGTGATGAAACGAAACCAATACTCAGTGGAGTATATTTACAATTTGATGCAGATGGGATTGAATTAGCAGCTACAGATGGTTACAGGTTGGCAATTGCTTCTATTCCCAATCCTTACGCCGATGATGAAAATATTCCATTAGTAGCGGTTACTATTCCTGCTGCCAGAGTACAACAAATTGAGAAAATATTATCAGCTAATTCTGCGGAAACAATAACCGTAGAATTCGATAGTAACAAAGGCAGCTTGAGTATTGGTACTACCCAGCTAACTATTCGTTTGCTAGAAGGCGAGTATCCTTCTTATCGCCAACTGATTCCTAGCGGGTTTAGCACCACTGTTCGCATTTTCCGACGCCAGTTTATCGATGTTTTGGAACGGTTGGTAGTGTTAACAGATAACAATCATGTAATTGTGGCAAACGTTAATCAATCCGAACAATCACTGCTTCTCACGGTAGAAACGGCTGATTTGGGTAGAGGCGTGGAAACAATGTCAGCCAAAATTGAAGGAGAAAGCATCGAAATTGGTCTGAATATCAAGTATGTGCTAGAAGCTTTGAAGAAACTCGATACTGCTTGGGTGGAGTTGCAAATGAACTCACCCACAAGTCCGGTGGTTATTTCCCCTGTTGAAAGTTTGATTCCGACTACTCAGTTGTTTATGCCAATTCTAATTAAGAGTTAGTTGGTTTTTGGAAAGTGGAGTAATTTGAGCGAGTGGGTTTGTTTATCGCTGACTCACTCGCGCTTCGTATTGACAAACTCGGTAGTCGAATATGACTGTCAATAATTCTATAACTCGAAGATTGGTTGAAGGTCTTTACCTTATTCCTAAATGTTGGCAAATCGTCCCCACCAATGGAAATAAACAACCTTTGGGATACCAATGGCAGCTAAACCCATTTAGCAAGCAAGAATTGATTAGGCAGCTTCAATCGACTGGCAGTGTAATAGTGAAAAATCGAACTGGTGTAATGGTGAGTATTCATCCACAAGGAATTGGTATTTTGACAGGAAAAAAGTTAGTAGCTGTAGATGTGGATGGCAGTTCTGCGATGAACTTGTTGCGAAAATTATCTGGTAACAATATTCCCCCTACAGTAGCATTTACCAGTGGTAAACCCAGTCGCTGTCAGTATTTATTTTCTATCCCAGCAAAAGTTAGTGCCACATCCAGGCGGATTAAAGCTTCTCTCTCAGGTGAAGCGTTGGAAATCAGAGCATCTGGTATGATGTCGGTACTGCCGCCTTCGGTGCATCCGCAAACTGGACGTTATTGTTGGGTGCGAAATGGCAGTCCGGCTGAATGTGCGATAGCGCCTGCACCTGATTGGTTGATTGAATTGATGCAAAAAAGGCTGATATCGGATAGGATACCAAAAAATCAGGATAGGAAGGAGCGATCGCATCACCTCACAAGCGATAGAATTGCACAAAAGCTAGCTCAAATTGCCCCTTGGCGTGCTGATGACTATCACGAGTGGATTCGCATAGGCATGGCCCTTTATTCATTTTCGCCTGTACTTCTTTGGTTGTGGGATGAGTGGAGTAAGCAGTCTCCCAAGTACCAGCCTGGTGTATGTTCTAGCAAATGGGCAACTTTTTCTCCCAATCGGATTTCTTTAGGGTCAATCTATTATTTAGCGGCATTGGATTCCTATAATCCTTGTTCTGCCTAACATCCGGCTTCTTTAACTCAGGCTGAATACTGGATAGTCAAAAAGTATCCAATTATCGAAATCGCTCTGTAAGCTTCCCTGGAAGCACACGGCAATAGTCGATAGTCGGATATTTATTGACTATTAATTTTTCTCTGTCTTCTCCCATTGAGCAACCCCAGGTGGCTCTTTACTGTTCTAATCTCCCTAACTCAATAGTTAAATAAATATTGACTATTTAAATAATAGCTACGAACAAAGCGATTCTCTGTCTAATAGGAGTCGAGGCTGATAGTCGATAGTCTAATATTTATTGACTATTCATCTTTTCGGTGGTTTCTGGGGTTGAGCGATCGCTATTTAACATCAACTTTTTTCGATAATTCAATAAATATTGACTATTTTCGGTTTCAGTAAGTATGACCGGGATTAAATAGTCAATAGTCTGATAAATATTCATTATCCAAATGCGGTTGTTTGGGACGATCGGCCTATCCCTTGCACGTTATACCCTTACTCCCTGTTTACTGCGCTCAGGTTTTGATAGTTCAATAAATATTGACTATCTGAATCTCACCTACAACCGTTTTATGAATCGGAGTGAGAAAACAGCTATGTGGAAACCAATAGTGAAATAGCTATCCACTATCGAATTTAAAACTCCCCTAGAACCAATTTTGATATTCGATAGCAAAATAATTATTGACTATTTAAGTGAAATCAGTTAAATTGAATAGTAAAATAATTATCGACTATTTACTATTATGGCTATGGCTAAGCGAATTTTCGTGTCCCAAGAGATGGTAGATACGGCCTGTGAAGCAATTGTCAGGGAAGGAAACATCGATCCCAAGACAGGCGGGATACAATTGGAACCATTGCGGCAGAAGATGATTCAAATGCACGGAGTTGGCGGTGGCAATCAAACATTGCTGCCAATGTTGCACAATTGGATCGAACGCAATAAGCAAATTCTCAAGAAAAGTGGGAGTGACCCTTTGGTTAAAGCATTAGACGAAATCCGCCAAAGCAGAGATTTAGCGCAAACTGATGTCCCTTCTGAATTTGAAACTCTAGCAAGCCAAATGGTGAAAGCCATGTGGCAACAGGCGCTTTCTGTTTCCGACACCAAAGTTCAAATGGGACGCATTGAAACGTTGGAGGAAGAAAACGATCGTTTGCGCCTACAATTGATGGATTATCAAGAGGTAAAAGCTAAACTGGCAGGGATGGAGTTAGCTTACAAGCACGTTTTAGAGCAAATGCAGTTGGTAGTGAGAAATAACGAGAGATTGGTGAAGCTGGGAGACTCGAAGGAGGTTAACGATTTTTTAGAGGAAATCAATCGCCTGCAAAAGCAGGTAGAGAAATTAAGCGAAACTAATCAGTTACTCCAAGATAAGGTAGCAGATGCAGATGCTCAAGCAGAACAAGCTAGCGAACTTCGCACTACTTTAAATACAGTAAGTCAAGAGCGAGATAAACTAAATATTCAAGTTACCCAACTAGCAGAACGAAATCGAGAATTACTGATAAAATCCCAACGTTTAGAAGCAACTTTAGCTAGTAAAGTAAATGAAATTGATGAACTGAAAGCTCAACTCGTAGCACAACCTATTTTACCTTCTGCTCCCGTGTTTGGGACGGAAGATACCAGTTCGGTTCAAACTATTCAAGCTTTAACCGAACGCAATCAATTTTTAGAAAAGCAACTTAAGGAATTGTACGAAAAATTCGGTCAGGTTCAAGAAGAACTGGTACAAATTAGAGAACGTAATGATTCTCAAGCTGCACCTCAAGATAAGATTGAAACCAATCGCGCTAGTGAACCGGAAAGTCCAGAATTAAATGCACAAGTTGGTGAAGAAGCTGTTAGTAAACCAGTTCAAGAAGGAGCAAACAAATCCAGAGCAACTCGCAAGAAGAACCTTAATAAATAAGGGATTGAGATAAAGTTATTAATGTTTGCTGATTTTCTACCGCCCTGTGTTGTTGATGTTCGAGATTCTCAAGCGATCGCACTTCTTGTAAACCTCCAGCGGCGGGTGATTCAAGTTACGTTCGAGCAAGGTACAAGTGCAATCGCAACTGCCCATATTCGCTACTCTCTCACTCAGTCCACTTCTTTCTCCAAAACTTCGCCAATTTTATTGCTCCCCGGATTTGATAGTTCGCTGCTAGAATTCCGGCGTTTGCTTCCTTTATTGGCAAATCAGCATGAAACTTGGGCATTAGATCTATTTGGCTTCGGATTTACTGAATATGTTCCCACTATTGCAGTCAATCCTTACAACATCCGTCAGCATCTACTGAGCATTTTAGAAAACTGGATCGATCGACCTGTGATTCTAGTTGGCGCTTCTTTAGGAGGTGCAGTTGCGATCGATTTCGCTTTGCACCATCCCAATTGGGTGAAATCGCTGGTTTTGATTGATAGCGTTGGTTATTCCGGCAGTTTTCCCGCTGGTCAGTTTTTACCATATCCACTGATTGAATTAGGGACTTCTTGGCTGTATTTCCGCAAAAAAGCTGCCCTTACTGCGGCTTTAGCTTTGCCAATCATCGAGCCAAGGTTAATTGATGCACTTCGTTGTTCTTTGTTACATCAGGAAATGCCGGGATGGAAGGTTGCGATCGCTTCTTTTACTCAAAGTGGAGGGTATGCTAATTTGAGCGATCGCATCGATCGGGTAAAACATCCCACCCTGATTTTATGGGGAGAAGCTGATGATGTATTGGGGACAGAAGATGCAAAAAAGTTTGAACGGGCGATTTCAAACAGCCAACTGATTTGGATTCCCAAAGCAAGCCATGTACCGCATTTCGATGAACCGCAATCTGTGGCAGCACATTTGCTAACATTTGTGCAACAAAGCGAAAATCTATGCTGAATTTTTTTGAAAGATAAGCAGCGTTTCAATTTACGCATTTATAAAATGTAATAGTAATTTAATTATTTAATAAATTTTTTCTATATCCTTCAAAAATAAAAAATTTTAATTTTGCAATACTTCAAGGAATTTCCACTTACGTGGGAATAAAGAGAAAACTATTTTGGTCATTTTCTTTATGAAGCTAATGAAATATACGCAATTAGCATTTAATTTTTCAGTACTTAAAAAGCGTACAAAAGTAAGAGTAAATGGCTACGATAGCTATCGTTATAAGGACTTAACAGGTGCAGTGGGAGTTATTGATTCATATTCCCCCCAAAGCGGTGAATATTCAGTTTATTTTAAAGACAAAACCGGATTAATCTCCAATAATCCCCTCATTCTTCTGTACAAACGCAACCAACTAGAAGTTGTACCCGGACGCGGTAGATGCAGTTGGGAGAAATACCTCGAACGAGAACTTAGGAAAAAGCGCTCACGCGATAAAGAAAAGTGAAGTATTTTCTCTCTAAAGATTTATGCCATCTCCAAGCATTTCCACTAGACCAGAAATAGCAGTCACACAATTAACCTCGTCACAAGAAGCTGACTTGAATCAATGGTACGAAGAATTAGATGGAAAATGGTTAACTGCTATTAATGATAGCGCATCTGAAGAATCCCAAGAATTAGCTGCAATGGAAGCGAATTGGTTAGCCGAGCAAGAATACTATCACGATCGATATCTCTATGCAGACCGAATTTAATTTCGATGTAAAATCACAGCCTAGCCAAAACTAGGCTGTGATAATGTAAGCCATTCAACTCTTACCATGATAGCAAGAAATCTGGCAATCGACACTAACGATACTAACATCAATCGCGCTACCTTAGCCCAATTATCAGTAACCGCTGCTGAACTATGGGACAGCATTGAAAACTGCCCTGAAGGTGTAGAATTAGCTGATACTTACGCACAATTGCTCGACATTCAAAATGCAACCGAAGCTAAAGTTGATGCGATCGCTTATCTAGCAGATCAGCTAAAATTAGACATGGAAATGTGGTCAGATAGGCTTTCAAAAGTTACAGCCCTGTACCAGGTTATCATCCAGCGGCGACGCAATCAATTAGATAGCCTTAAATCCTACTTATTGCGGTTGTATAAGTTAGGGCTAATACCAGAACAAGTTGTCGGTACGGAACGCCGCATTGATTTTCAAAACAATCCTCCTTCTGTCATTCTTTTAGTAGAAGCAGAACAATTACCATCTCAGTTTCAATCGGTGAAAGTCACCTCTGCCAATAAAGAAATTTTGGCTGCTCATAAAGCGGGAGAAGATGTCAGTTCTTTTGCTGAAATTGTGACGGAAAAGCACGTTCGATTTAAACACATATCAAGGAAGAAGAAATGAACGTTACTCGCACGACATCTATTGCTATTACTGCCAACAGTTACGTCAGTTCCAGCATTAATCATAATCATGGTACGGCTAACTTATTCATAGCTGGTAATAGCGAGTCAATCATTATTCAATTCCTGCCCGAAAATCTGCCAATTTTACGTGGTTTGGTGGCAGCATTACAACAATTGGAAGCTGATTTACAACAAACCAAATTAGAAAAGTTGCAACGTCAAATTAATACCATTCAAAATCATAACCGTAAAGCAGTGACGTTGGTAGCAGATAACGATACCTTCTAGTTGAGGGAGTAGGAAGTAGCGAGTGGGGAGTAGGGAATAGAAAAGAGGCGAAGCAATTGTTGATAAAGCTTCCTTCAATTCCTTAATTTCTACTTTCTACTTTCTCTTAATGCCAGTTTACGAAGTTTAGCTTTATTCCCTCTCTACCTCCTACTCCCCACTCGCTATTCCCTATTTCCTATCTCGCTTACGCGACAAGCTATGGGATACTTTCATCGTACTTAAAATCATGCCAGCCAAAAACAGTAAATCTCCTGAAACTACCATAAGTCCAGAAGCTGAAGTGCCATCCAATCCAGTTAATGAACTGGCAATCGACCCTCGTTTACAGCAATTTAGCGCGGCTGAATTTAGCGGTAAGCTGACGACGCTTCCTATTTGCCAAATCCTTAATGAAAAGTCTCCAAACTCGGTAGGACTTTTTATTAAAGAGAAAAACTTGGCTTTAATTGACTGGCGAGGTAGTGAAGCTTCTTACGAGCATACTTTCTCTTCTGGTACAGTTGAAAAAGGAGTTCTCTTTAAATCTCCCCGCTTGCATATTCTAGCTAAGTCCGACCGTTACGTACAATTGCGAGAAACGGGGGAAATTATCGGTAGCTATGAAACTGTGGAAGGTCGAACTAAGTATGAAGAAATTAATGCTGACCCCAAAAAGCCTGCTACTTTACGTTCGTTTTACGTTATCTATTTAGTAGATGAAAAGAACGTTTCTCTGCATACCGTACCCCTGGTATTATCGCTGCATGGAGTAGCAGCAGCGCGATTTGGGGAAGCCTACAACCAGTTTAAGGTGAAAATGGAAATCGCTTATGCTAAAGTAATGGCAACTGGATATCGTTCGTTGAATGATAAATTTCACTGTCTGGCTGTGTTTAACCCGACGTTTAAACCTTCTTTGGAACCTCCTAATGGTGATAAAAAGTCGTGGGTAGCTATCCCAGAATTCGTTGCTAGTCCCGACGAACAACATCCAATTGATGAGTTTTTGGCATTGGATAAACGAACGGAACTTTGGGCTTTAGCTGGGGAAGCAGCAGCCTTTAGCAATAAGCTATTGAAGCCTGCTAATGAAGAATCAGTGCAGAATATGATGGAGGTTGCGCCGGAAACTGTGGAGGCGACTGCTACTGCTGTTGATGAGGATGATATTCCTTATTAGGGAATAAATAATGTGATATGAAGGTGGAAGTATTATTTAGTAATGCTTTCACCTTTATATTATATGCTTCAAAGTGTAACTAACCTACTTGTTTAACATTAATTGAGGAAACTTCTGAGTCAAACTTTCACTGAAATAGTGCTGACACCAAAATTCTGCAATTTCTAACAACATCGGTATGGATTCAGGCGTAATACCAGTACCATACTGTGAAGCGTAACGTTCTACATATTCTTTAGCCAGTTTATAAGCCCAATAGGGAAAATCTTCCTCTACGAAACAACGCAGCGCATACTCTAAGTTTAGTAAATTTCCACTAACGACAAACCGTACTGTCGTCCAGCAAAAAATTCTATAATCATCTCCTTGTAAACTATCAATTTCTTTCAATAATCTACGAAAAGATTGTTGAGTTTCATAAGTAGAATTTTCTAAGTAAATTTCCATCAATGCGATTGCTTCATTCATCAATTGGCTTTGCTGTGACCATTCTGACTCGCTGAAATGTTCGGGACGACCATCCTGATTCATCTGTTCTTGTATTCGTTTAGCAATATAAAGAGCAAATTGTTGAGTAGCAGTTTTATTGGTACAAAAACTTTTTATGCTGGTCAATCGAGTTATAGGTACGGCGAATCGAGCAGTTTCAGCTTCTTTCGCTGTTTGAATCCATTTTTTAATTTTATTAGTAATAGTAGTTTGTTGGTTTTTTTGCTTCATTTGAATGTTTTAAATCAATTTAATGATATTTAGATGTAATTATTCGCCTCATTATCTCTATATTTTTAATTTATCTTGACAAGTTAAGTATTTTACTAGCTTAAAAACTTCCTTATACTCTTGTCAAGCGCTCTCGCAATCGAGTATAACGTTGGGTATCTTGCACTTGTCTGACGGAGAGGGCGATCGCTTTTTTGGGACCCACCAAAACTGCTAATTTCTTCGCTCTCGTCAGGCCAGTATATAATAGATTCCGAGTTAACATAAGATAGTGTTGAGTATACAAAGGTATCAACACCACCGGATATTCGCTACCTTGCGATTTGTGAATAGTTGTCGCCCATGCTAAAGCAATTTCATTCAAATCTGCGAGGTCATATACCACATCTCTCCCATTATATTGTACTGTCACTTCCATCTCTTCATTATCGATTTCCACAATCGTTCCCAAATCACCGTTAAACACTCCTCTATCGTAATCATTCACCTGTTGAATCACCCTATCCCTCACCCGCATCGTACCACCGCGAGTTACTTCTGCCTTATCCGCACTAGGAGGATTAATCAATTCTTGCAACACCTTATTTAAGTTGCGAATACCCACTACGCCTTTAGTCATGGGCGATAAAACTTGCACGTCAGTAGCAGGATTATAACCCAATTGAGGAATCACATCTTTAATCAACTCGCAAATAGCTTGCACCCCATATTCCGCTGACGGCGCACCTATCCACAAACAATCAGATTGAGGAGTTAAAGAAACAGACTCTAATACTGGATAATTACCCTTATTAATACTATGCGCTGCTTTAATAATCCCACTTTGCGCTGCTTGTCGAAATACTTGAGTTAATCTTACTACTGGCAATTGATCAGAATCAATCAAATCCCGCAACACTTGACCTGGGCCAACCGAAGGTAATTGGTCAACATCACCAACTAATAACAATTGAGCATTTTCAGGAATTGCTTTGAGTAGGGAATGTGCTAAAAATAAATCTAGCATCGATGCTTCATCAATTACAATTGCATCAACATCTAAAAGATAATCCAAACCACGTTTAAAGTTATGAGTTCTGGGGTCGAATTCCAACAAGCGATGAATGGTTTTTGCTTCGATACCCGTCATTTCACTCAATCGCTGTGCGGCGCGTCCCGTAGGCGCAGCTAAAGCAATCTTTTTCCCCATTGCTTTCCATAAAGCGACTATCGTGTGAGTACAAAAGGTTTTCCCGCACCCTGGCCCACCAGTGAGAATTGTTACTCTGGAGTAAGATGACATTACTACTGCATCATATTGCTGTTGGGAAAGTTGGATTTGCTTGGCTTGGGTAAATCTTTCAATCCAATTTTTTACTCGGTCTAAATCTACATTAATCGGATTAGCTAACCGTTCTTTTACCATTTGTGCTAGATGTTGTTCTGATTTAAAGAACGCAGGCTTATAGCACAATGGGGGATGTTTGTTTTCAGTAAATTCTTCTACTAAGAGTTCCCCAGAAGTCTTCATTTGTTTAATTATTTCATCTAGGTTTCCTTCAGATGGTTGATGGTTATCTACTGTTAGCTGTTTAATTGCTGTATCGATTAATTGAGGTAGCGGTAGGAAGCAATGGCCATCTTCTGCTGCTTCACCCAAAATATGTACGATTCCAGCGCGATAGCGTGAGGGAGAATCTGGTGGCATTCCTAACTGTCTGGCAATTTTATCGGCAGTAATAAACCCGATTCCGTAAATGTCTGTTGCTAGTTGGTAGGGATTATTGGTAACAGTATCGATTGCTGCTTCTCCATATTGCTTAAATATCTTTACTGCATACGTAGTGGAGACACCATGACTTTGCAGAAATACCATCACTTCTTTGATTGCTTTTTGCGCTTGCCAAGCAGTTTGAATCATGGCTATGCGCTTTTTGGCTATACCTGATACTTCGGCAAGGCGTTGGATTTGATTTTCAATAATATCTAATGTTTCTAAACCAAAATGAGCGACAATACGTTTGGCGGTAACTGGGCCGACTCCTTTAATTAATCCACTTCCTAAATATTTTTCTAATCCTGTTAAAGTGGCGGGTTTGGTTTCAAGATAGCTGGTAACTTGAAATTGACTGCCATAGTTGGGATGTTCTTTCCAAATCCCAGAAAGTCGTAGGGTTTGTCCGGGTTGAATATTGGCGAAGTTACCGACAATGGTAATTAAATCTCTGGCGTTTGGTGCTTTGAGTCGCGCTACGGTGTATCCCGATTCTTCGGAATGGAAGGTTAACCTTTCTACTACACCTGTTAGGAATTCGTTGTGGGTAGAAGTGGATATGGAATTATCGGAGAAACCAGACATGACATATTCCCGATCGCTGATTAGAAAGAATTATAGTATAAATGTACTATATACCAGTTTGGAAACATTTGTTCTCGGGTTGAATAGACGGGAAATAACCATATTTATCGGCTATTATTAGGAATAATTGCCTTGCATTCCGAATAAATTGCCAAAAATATCCCACATTTGGCAGATTGCTTGATTATTTTCTATTTGAAGCGGCCCACGATACAGCCTTGCGCCATGTTGCTGTGCTTGTTCGATCGCATGGTTAATGTGGTCTACACGCCAATAAGCAACCTGTCCTGTATGACCAGGCTGCATTTTAGCATCAGCAAGATGCAAAAACATTTCCACATCTCCAATCTGGATCGATGCACCTCGAATTTTACCATCTGACTCAAAGTAGTTTGTAACAGGTATAGCGAGGAGTTCGCTATACCATTTTGCAGCAGCCACTACGTCAGACACAAAGTAAAAAACGGCTTGAATACCCTTAAACATCTGCTGCTTTCCCTCAGAGCGATATTTTGCTAATTTTCGGTTTACTCTTGTTGCAAAAAAGCATAACAACTAGAGCGCATATCCTTACAATCTCTGGTACAAGGTAAGAAAATGTTTATCATCGAAGCACGGGAAGATTCTGGCTTTTAACTTGGTGGACGTTACGAAAAAATGGAATTATCACGATCCTTACCTTGTTACCGTTAGCTTACGCTCGCATGAGAGGAAACATTACCTTAATTCCTCTGCATGTACCCCGAATATTACGAAGGTTTTCACTATGTTACCACAGATTCAGAACCACTTGAAAGAGAGGTTGCACCCGAAGATGAACGAATAAAAAATCAAAACTTGTGGCAAGGTACTGATTGGTACTTCTACCGCTTGGGACAAAAAGATGGCGATTTGGGAATTAACAAACGATGCCAAAATGCCTTCTACTTGCTAGGATATCAAAAAGAACAAGAAAAATATATAAAATAACTAAGATTAAATGCCAGCTTCTTGATTAGGAAGTTGGCAATTTTTTTTATTATTGCTTAAAAAACTTCAAAACTCATCTTTATCAGAAGCATCAACCGATGGGAGAGGTTCGTTAGCAGCTAACCACTCTTCAAACTCCCTTTCTGATTCCGACCAAGCTTCTCTTCTTTGTTCTGAAGAAACAGCGCGATCGCACACCTCATCAATATCTACACTACCATCTGCCAGCAAGTCACCCAAATTATCAGAATGCCAACGAGAAATAGGTAACACTATTCTTTTGGCCGCATTAGTTTCGCTCATCCTTATCTTCCTAGCTAACGCAACTCCCTTTAATTATAACTTCTATTTGTTGAAAAGTTGCAATTTTATAAACCTAAATATTTTTATCACTATAGCGATAGATGAACCTCTGCCCAAAGGATTAGCCATACTAACTTGTCAGCTATCTAAATTGAAAAATATAAAAGTTGAGATGGCATTATGGCAATTACACTCGAACACTTCTGCACCAAAACACGCAAACCTATTGTCGTAGACGGTCAACCAGTTACCGAGACGATAGAACACTGTTTAGCCGAATATTTTGCGCCCAATGGTTCCTTTAAAATAGGGGCAGTTTATCAAGAAGTTACCACAGAAGCAGACTTGCAAAACTTCAAGGAACAAGGGTTAACTCTGCAATTTGCTTCTGACGATCGCTTTTACTTTATGGACGAACAGTTACGCGAGAAAATATTCGACCAACCGCACTTTGGCGCTGCTTATGGGTCGAATATGTTTACTCCTTGCAAAAGCTTTGAGGAACGAGAAAAGTTAAGAGTTTTGGTAGTAGATGCTAGTACGGGTGAAAATGGAGGTATTCTACCAAAACAGAAAGCGATCGAGTTGGTGGGTGATGGTGATGGTAAAATCGATAAAAGATTGCACGAATCGTTAGGAAATGTAGCTAATACACCATTCCAGACTCGATTTGGCATTAAAGCAAGACAAGTAGGATTAGACCCCAATGAAAGTACGCCAGTCAACGAAACATGGCAGTTAGGTAAAGGTACGTTCGCACCCCGCGACCTTTCTGGAATAGGGAATGGCTACGATTTAATTATTAGCACAGACCAATTAAAAGGACGCAAGAATAAGGAAAACAAACTTGGCATTCTAGGAGAGGATGGGAAACCTCTTAAAGTAGGCAATGAAATCAAGCCAGGTGAGTATACAATGACCATTGGTATCGGCAATAAAACCGATGCTTATTTGGGTATTACTTCTACTGGGCCACAATTCTGGAATTCCTTTCCTGCTGGCGTACAGAATGATGTGCTGACTCGTTTGGAAAAGCGACTGGAAGAACTTAAAGAAATAGCATCTGACCCACGTCAGATTGCCAAAGATTATCTGAAAGTGATGGATGAGAGAAATAAATATCAACTGCAAGATGATGTTAATTCAGAACAAGATATAGATTTCGATAATTTAGATTTAGATATTTTAGATAAAATAGTCGATAAAGCATTTGGCAACAGCAACCAAGAGTTGATTTATCGAATCCTAAAAGCAGACTTATCCGGTCACTGTCAAGTGTTAGAATTACCTAAAGTTATCGATAAACTGCAAGAACACTGGCGGGAACAGTACCTCGATTGTGCCACTGGTAGATTTATCAAGTTCGATTCAGCAATGGCACAAACTTGTCACGATTTAGCAGAAAACGAAGTTAGCATCCCCAATTATCCAGATGGTGCTGAAGTTATCGTTTATCGTGGCCCTACCGCTAATTCTAACACCGTTGATGTCTACGTCAACAAACATTTAGTCAACGAACCGCATGACATCGGTACTATCAAGATGTCGCCTGCTGGATTGAAACATTCTCTATCGGATTGCGATGGCGATCGCATGGCTTATATTCTAGCAGAAGAATTCCCCCATACAACCGCCGAAATCAAACAACGTCAGCAAGCAGAAAATCGTTACAGCGAAATTGTCAAGCTGGATAAGAAAGCATATCAAGGCAGCTTTGAGCAGATTGCCCTAGATGCAATGGAAAATAAAGTTGGTATCATCGCCAATCTCTGTATGAAAGGGATTGCGCTAGAAAATGAATGTACTGGAGTGCCAACAGAAGAAGCTTTTAAACTGATGAGAAATATTTCTATCGGCGCTGCAAGTATGTTAGCAGCAGAGAACGATCTAAAGAAACCCGTTACGTATCCCCCAGAAATTAGGAAGCAAATTGTAGAATTAGCTGAGTTTTGGCAACAAGCACTAAGCAAAGGGGTGAATATTGAAGTATACGACAGTCTTGACCATTATAACTTCGGCATCCAAGATAATCAAGCAGATTTACCAAATATCGCAACAGATGAGCTAGTCAAATTCTTAGACAAATCTCATCAATTTTATCACGATGTTGTTGGTATATTGGGCGGTCAATTACAAATTGAAGTAGATAGAGGTAAGAGTGCCAATCGTTCCGACCCTCAAATCATCAATGCTTGCACTGCCATCATCAGAAGCTTCGATATCGCACCTTGGGTAGAGGAAAAGAAAGTAGATGAAGTGTATTTATCAAGAACCATGAACGCTAGGGGGCATGGTGCGATCGACATGATGATTAGTCCCACCAATGAAGCATTTGCAGAAAGTGCATTAATTGCCCGTTCTACCCAGCAGTTTCAGGATTTGTTTAAGGGAGTTGAATTTACTCCTCAACAGAAAGAAAAAGCCGCAGCACTAAAGAAAACCTACGATAGTTTACTCAATCGTGCGATCGAGATTACTAGGGAAGTAGCAGAAGCACCAGGGCCAAGACTTATTGCTACCAGTGATAGAGGTAATTCTATCGAAATTATCGGTCTAGCTGAATGCCATCACCCCAATGCTTTCGATACTAACAGAAAGCTGGACATCAAAATTGTGCAAAATAACAATCTAGATGGTAAAGTTAAGAACAAATGGGTAGCACTCGCACCTGTATTTGATGCTGATGGTAAACCGCAATTGAAGGATGGCAAACCAAAGTATAAGAAATTGGGGTATATTTCGACAGAAAGTGCGGCTAAATATCCCGAACAGATGAAGCAGTGGTCAGAACTTAAAGGGTTAACTGTTGAAATTCTACCCGGACTTACTCAGTCGCAGGTGAAAGCTGCTTTCTTTCAAGCGAGAGATTTTGCCAATAAGAATAGAGAAAATATACCCGACTCTCAAAAAGAAACAATAGCGGCGGCGATGTGGGAACTATCCACCAGCGGGAAAGATGAAAATGCCACAAAGAAGTCATCTGCTGCATTTGCGATGTTTGGTTGGGAGATAGGTGGAAGACTGCACGAATTACAGTTTACCGATTTTGCAGTGGTGGGTACCCATAAACCGAGTAACGAACACCTGGGTCGCCGCTGGGTGGGTGAGAAAGTCAGTTGCGAGATTATTCAAGCGTCTGACCCTGCTAATCCTACTCAGAATAAGCGATGGTTAGTTGCAGAAGGGAAGAAGTTGGGTGTGTTTCGCAGCGAATCTGCCCAATTGCCGATTGGTACTCAGTTTGAAGCTACTATCTCCTCACCACCGGGGGCTAGCATTATCGTTACCAGCAGTAAGGGTAATCAACTGAAGGTGGGACAGTTGAAGAAGTATGCTTTTCCCGAACGCGAGTGGCATGGGGAGGCGGGAACGGTTACTATCCAAGTACAGAATAGCAAAAGCGCGATCGCGCTTATTGATGGTAAGCCGTTGGGTGCGATCGATAAGGAATCGTTGGCTGAATTGACTGAAAAGTTATCGGAAAAAGGGATATCAGTGCAAGGGTTTCAGTTTAAGGCTAATCTGGAATCTGCACCTGCTACGATCGCTCATATTAAAGTAGATTCTGCTACCGTTAAATATCCTGAAGTGTGGACGAAGGAAGAACCGTTAGTTAAGACTAAGAAATTGAGTTTGACGGATGCCTTAAAGCCTTTATTGAGAGAACGGTATCCAGAGAAAACTACTGCTTTGATGCACGATGATGCGGCTGATTTTAAAGCTTATTTCATCCCTGGTGATGAAGTTGATAATTTCATGCGAGCGAAAGGGAAAGAAATTGAGTTAATTTCGGCGTTTGCTAAGGAACTTGATAGTAAATTTGGTGCTAGTAGTTTTGTGGCAATTGCTGACAAGGGGGAACAGGAAGAATTGTATTTTGGAATTTTACTGCCAACTTATAAGTCAGAATCGAAGACTGCTTCTCGGTTGACTGCTGCTTTTAATTTTCCTCTAGAATACGAACAGATGCAAGGGGGACAGCATATAAAATTGATTGCTGTACCGCTTGATGAGATGCAATCATTGTTAAATACTGCTGCTTCTAAAGTGCAGGACAGTAGAGAAACCATACAAACTGTTGCTTCTACATCCTCCTCGGTACAAGTACAACCATCGTTTGAATCAAAAGATACTTCAAAAATTCAAGAATCTACTAATCCCTTAGCTAATCTAGCACCGTTGAATGAGAAAGTGGCATCTCATTTCCCAAAAGATGTGGCGATGGCTGAAATGGCAACTCAATTTATTGGCTTTTCTGCTGCATCGCCGGGAACGCCATCTTCTACCCGCAATTATCAACAAGCTTGGGGGGAACGTGGGAATACCGGGGTTTATTCAAAAGATGATATGATTATGGTATCTGGTTCTGGCCCTTGGCGTGGGGTAACGGATGAAAAAATGCAGCAAACTTTCCAACAGCATTACGTTCCGTTGTTAGAAAAAGCTATAGAGGCTGGTGCATCGTTTGTGGTGGGGGATGCACCTGGAACTGATAGATTGGTTGCGGCATTTTTAGTAGAAAAGGGATATCGTTTAGAACAGCAGGATGGATTTAAGCGATGTACTCGTGAAGTAGTGCAATCTGTGGATGTATCGCAGCAGCAGTCAGTACCCGTGAGGGAGGAATGGGAAAAGAAGATGCTTACTTCTGCGATTAAAAGCTTGCAAGGTAATGTTGCTAATATGGGAGAAGAAATTCAAACTAGCACTTTCAATGATGGTAAGTATCGGGTGATTCTGCATACTCCTACCGAAACTCTGCGAATTGTCGATGAGATTTCAAATCGGGGTACGCTTTATAAAGCTAAGAAAGGCTGTCCGGCTGTTACTTGCAATTTTGATGAGGCTGAGAAACAAGCTTTTGAGCAATTGAATGGCAAGGGTTTGCAGTCGAAGGGTCAAGATTTAGAGAAAGATTGATACTTACTCCCTTCCCGCCAGAAGATTTTGTATTTGGGGACGGACAAGGTATGCGATCGCGCTGGTGCTAAAGTACAAGCTCCGGTTGGTGGAGCAGAATCTGAAGGAGGCGACGATTAACCGCAAGCTGGCGGCTATCAAGGCTTTGGTGCGGTATGATGCCCAAATCGGTAAGTTCTCATTTTTGAGAGTGTTAAAGCAAAACTACACCAGGCATTGCGTTTTGGGAATCTACCTTTGGTTCGGTTATCATCGTTCTGAAGACAGATGACACAGATGACAACAGATGACAAACCCAATGGTTATACTTCCAGGCTATCGCATCAGCGACAAAATCTATGACGGCTTCAGAACCCTAATCTATCGCGGAATTAAAGAATCAGATCGAAGACCCATTGTACTCAAACTGCACAAAAGCGAGTATCCCACTTTTTCCGAACTCGTGCAGATCCGCAATCAGTACATCATTACCAAAAACCTCAACCTACCTGGGATTCTCCCCATCATTAGCCTGGAAAACTACCGCAATGGTTTTGCTCTAGTAATGGAGGACTTCGGCGGCATCTCTCTCAAAGATTACACCAATTCCAGAAACATCAGCTTGAATGAATTTCTGAATATAGCCATTGCCATCGCCGAAACTTTAGAAGGGCTTTATACTAACCGAATTATTCATAAAGATATCAAACCTCAGAATATTTTAATTAATTCCGAAACTAAGGAAATCAAACTAATTGACTTCAGTATCTCCTCTCTTTTACCCAGAGAAAATCAAGAAATTCAAAATCCTAACATCCTAGAAGGAACCCTAACTTATATGTCCCCAGAACAGACAGGAAGAATGAATCGGGGTATCGATTATCGCACCGATTTCTATTCGCTAGGGGTAACATTTTACGAACTGCTAGCCAACAGACTTCCCTTCCAGTCAAACGATCCGATGGAGTTAGTTTATTCCCATATTGCTAAAAAACCAACTCCCCCCATTGAAGTCAATCCCGCCATTCCCCAGATAGTTAACGACATCATCATGAAATTGATGGCGAAAACCCCTGAAGAACGTTATCAAAGTGCTTTTGGACTTCGATACGACTTAGAAACCTGTTTGCAGGCATGGCAAACTAATGGGGAAATTTCACCCTTTATTTTAGGACAAAGAGACATTTCAGAGCGCTTTTCCATTCCTGAAAAACTCTATGGTAGGGAAACCGAAGTTTTCACCTTGCTAGCAGCTTTCGATCGAGTTAGTCGGGGAAGCACCGAATTGATGTTGGTGACTGGCTTTTCGGGAATTGGAAAAACTAGCGTCGTCAATGAAGTTCACAAACCCATTATTCGCCAACGGGGTTATTTTATTTCCGGTAAATTCGACCAATTTAAGCGTAATATTCCTTTTGCTGCCTTAGTACAAGCATTCCAGAATTTAATGCGGCAGTTACTTACAGAAAGTGCCACATCTCTAGGCACATGGACAACAAAAATATTGTCAGCATTAGGAGAAAATGGACAGGTAATTATTGATGTTATTCCCGAACTAGAACGAATTATCGGCAAACAGCCAGCAGTCCCAGAACTTCCACCCACCGCTGCCCAAAACCGTTTCAATATATTATTTGAAAAATTCATTCAAGTTTTTGCCACCAAAGAACATCCCCTAGTTATCTTCTTAGATGACTTACAATGGGCTGATTCTGCCTCATTAAAATTAATTCAACTATTGATGACAGGAGCAGAACTCGGCTCTTTATTGTTACTAGGAGCCTATCGTGACAACGAAGTTAATCCTACTCATCCCCTAATATTGACATTAGAAGAAATTCGGAAAAATCGAGCCACCATAAATCAAATTACTCTATTGCCATTAGATGTGCATGACCTAAATCGCTTGGTTGCCGACACTTTAAATTGTCCTCCAGGAAAAGCCTTACCTTTAACAGAATTAGTACATCAAAAAACCAAAGGTAACCCATTTTTTGCCAATCAATTCCTGAAATCGCTGTATCAAGATGGCATAATTTCTTTTGATTTTATTTCCCGGTGCTGGCAGTGTGATATTGCCCGTGCCAAGCATTTAGCAGCCAGCAATGACGTAGTTGAATTTATGGCTACCCAATTGCAAAAATTACCAGTAAAGACTCAGGAAGTATTAAAACTGGCAGCTTGTATTGGCAATCAATTTAACTTAGATACACTAGCAATTGTTTATGAAAAATCCCAAGCAGAAACGGCGGCTGATTTGTGGTCTGGATTGCAAGACGGTTTAATATTACCGCAAAGTGAAATTTACAAATTCTTTCAGGATGAGTCATCATTCACTAACCAAACACTGATTGCAAATAAGCCAGAGCAAATAACAGTTTCTTACAAATTTCTGCACGATAGAGTGCAGCAAGCTGCTTATTTCCTGATTCCCGAAGACAAAAAACAGTCCACACACCTAAAAATTGGACAGCTACTTTTGGAAAATATTCCTATAGAAGCACGGGAAGAAAATATTTTTGAAATTGTTAACCAGTTGAATATTGGTATCGGCATTATTACTCATCAAACTGAACGAGAAGAACTGGCTCAGTTGAATTTAATTGCTGGAACTAAAGCATTGGCATCTGCTGCTTATACTGCTGCTCTCAAATATTTTAATGTGGGAATGGAACTTTTAGAGCCTGATAGCTGGGAGCGTCAATATAATCTAACACTAGCATTATATGAAAAAGCCGCAGAAGCAGCTTATCTCAGCACGGATTTTGCACAGATGGAGCAATTAGCTGAGGTAGTGATACAGCGTGCAAAATCGCTTTTGGACAAAGTTAAAACCTATGAAATCAAAATTCAAGCTTATACAGCACAAAACCAATTGTTACAAGCGATAGAAACAGCTTTATCGATAGTGAAACTATTAGGATTCAGCTTTCCAGAAAAGCCTGGTAATTTGAACATTTTGCTGGGAATGCTGGTCACAAAGTTAGCTTTAGGTAAGAAAAAGCCAGCCGATTTAAGTAACTTGCCGCTGATGAGCGAGCCATTTAAATTAGCAGCAATGCGAATTCTATTAAGCGTTCACTCTGGTGCTTATTTAGCCGTCCCTCAATTATTTCCTCTGATTATATTTAAACAACTCAAACTATCTGTTCAATATGGCAATACCTCTGAGTCTGTTGTTGTTTATTCTACTTACGGAATAATTCTTTGTGCCATAGTAGGAGACATTGAATCAGGCTATCAATTTGGACAGCTAGCTTTAAGTTTGTTAGAACGTTTAAATGCAAAAGAATTCAAATGCCAAACCTTATTTAATGTCTATAACTTTATCTTTAACTGGAAGGAACACGCCAAAGAAGGAGTCCAGGCTTTATTAGACGCTTATTTGAATGGACTGGAAACTGGAGATTTAGAATATGCTGCCTATTCTGCTCACCAATACTGTTTTCGTTTATATGCTGTTGGTAAGGCACTAGACGAAGTTGCCAAAGAGATGGCAACATACAACGATGGTATAGCTAGACTTAAACAACAAACTGCCCTTAATTACAATAAAATTTATCATCAAGCAGTTTTAAACTTAATTGATAACCCGGAAGACCATTGTATTTTAAGTGGTGAAATCTACGACGAGCGGACAATGCTGCCAATTCATCTGTCCGCCAATGACCAAACTGCTACTTACAATTTATATTTCAATAAACTTATACTCTGCTATTTATTTGCTGATTATGTGCAAGCAATTGAAAACGCAGAAAAAGCCCAAAATAATCTAGAAGCCGTCGCAGGTTCGCCATTTGTTCCTCTATTTTATTTCTATGATTCTCTGTCTCGGCTGGCGGTATATCCAGATACCTCAAAGTCACAGCAAAAACAATTTATAGCTAAAGTACAAGCCAACCAGAAAAAAATGCAGAAATGGGCAAAGTTTGCTCCCATGAATTACCTGCATAAATTTTATCTAGTAGAAGCAGAGCGATATCGAATTTTCGGTCAAAATGCAAAAGCAATGGACTATTACGAACGTGCTATTGCTGAAGCCCAAAAATATGAGTACATCAATGAAGAAGCTTTAGCTCAGGAATTAGCAGCCAAATTTTATCTTTCTTGGGGTTTTCAGCCAATTGCTCAAACTTATTTAATTAATGCTTACTACTCCTATGCTCGCTGGGGAGCAAAAGTCAAATTAGAGGATTTAGAAAAACGTTATCCCCAATTACTCACCGCCGTACTTAACCAAGAAACTAACCTAAATACCAGCGATACTCTAGCCCGTATGACAAAAGGAACTCTTAGTTCTACTAGCACAAGTAGTTCGGCAGTTTTAGACTTAGCTACGGTAATTAAAGCTTCCCAAGCTCTTTCAGGAGAAATTATCCTAGAGCAGTTACTTTCAACTTTAATGCAAGTGGCAATCAAAAATGCCGGAGCGCAGAAATGCGTTTTTATCTTACAAAAAGCAGGCAATTTAGTAGTTGAAGCTACCGGATTCAGCAGTTCTATTAATTTAGAAATATTGTGCTTAACCTCTATATTAGAGTCAATACCAATTGAATTTAGTCAAGAAATTCCAGTAACTTTAATTAACTATGTCTCACGTACATCGGAAACTCTAGTATTCGATAATGCTACTAGCGAAACAACTTTTGCTGCTGACCCCTACATCATCCATTATCAACCAAAATCAGTATGGTGTTCTCCTATCATCAATCAAGGTAAATTAATTGGCCTTCTTTATTTAGAGAATAATTTAGTAACAGGTGCATTTACTCCTGATAGATTGGAAGTGTTAAAAGTTTTATCCTCTCAAGCAGCTATCTCGATTGAAAATGCCAAACTTTATTCAGAAGTCAAGGAGAATGAAAAAAGGCTAGCTCAATTTTTAGAAGCCGTATCAGTAGGTGTGTTTGTCGTCGATGCTAGCGGTAACCCCTACTACGTTAATCAAACCGCACAGCAGATTCTTGGTAAAGGAATAGTCGCCAATGCCTCCAATGAACAGTTGGCAGAAATTTATCAAGTTTATCTTGCAGGAGGTAAACAACTTTACCCCAGGGAACGAGATCCTTTAATGCGGGCATTAGAAGGTGAAGCTACAACTGTTAATGACATGGAAATCTACCAACCTGATAAAGTTGTTCCCATAGAAGTCTGGGGAACACCAATTTTTGATGATAAGGGAAATATTTCTTATGCTATTGTTGCTTTTCAAGATATTACAGAACGCAAAAAAGCAGAAGCGGAACGGGAAAGATTTACTAATGAACTTTTTCTACTTAACCAAGCTTTTTCCCGCTTTGTGCCGCGTCAGTTTCTGCAATTTTTGGAAAAAGAGAGCATTGTCGATGTCAAATTAGGCGACAACATACAGCAAGAAATGTCGGTGCTATTTTCTGATATTCGCGACTTTACCACCTTGTCAGAAACTATGACACCGCAGGATAACTTTAAATTTATCAACTCCTATCTGAGTCGTATGGAGCCTGCTATTATCGAAAATCAAGGTTTTATTGATAAATACAGGGATAATGGCTCTCACCCGCCCCTACAGACCTTCTCACCGAGTCGCCAGACGCTATTGCCAGTTATTGCTCATCCCTGTACAATCTAGGGCAGTACCATATAGCGTCAGTGAAGGGGAGATAACATGGTCTACCAAGCAAAAGTGGGAAATACTGAACTTTCAACAGGGCAAGAACAAGCCAGCTTGCTACCAGAAGGGTGGCAAGAAATCGGCGAGCGTGTTTCTATGTTAATTGCGAAAGCCTGGTTAGATGCTGAATTTAAGCAAAGATTGCTAGCCGAGCCGAGAGAAACTTTGGAAGTTGAAGGAATTAATGTTCCTGCTGGTGTTCGGGTACAAATAGATCAACTTAATCACAACTGGAGTATCGGCTCGACACCTGGTTTATCAGATGATGTAGTTTGGAGAATTCCCCTACCTCCTAAGCCTGCGGATATTTCAGAAGAGCAACTTTCAGCTTTGACTAGCGGTAACCTCTCGGCAGTTCCTAAAGATAGAATCCCAACCTGCTGCTAATATTTAGCAAAACAGCTAACAAACCGGGTTTGTTTACAAAAAATAGCAAAAAAGTAAGGTGAGACCTGCACAAAGAAACCGGGTTTCTACCAACAAACCCGGTTTCTGGCCTCTAAACCTGCCCCCCGCGCGATGCCGATGCAACCGGACATGATATGATTCGTCTACCGAGATTTAAGCATTGCTTCCATATAGAAGTGGTAGAACCAGAAGGAGTCTTTTTGCTATCGGAGCAAGATCCCATATTTTTGACTGGAAAAATTTATCAAAAATTAGCTCCTTTGCTAGATGGTTCTCGCACCGTAGAAGAGTTGGTGAATTTGCTGGCAGATGCAGCATAGGCACCGGAAGTTTACTATGCTTTGATGCGATTAGAACAGAAGGGATATATTGTTGAAAACGATAACAGTATATCTCCTGAAGCAGGCGCTTTTTGGGATAGCTTGTCAATAGATAATCGACAAGTATCTTATCTGCAACCAACGGCTGAAGTAGCGGTAACAACCTTTGGTAATATTCCCACTCACTTATTTGTGTCCAGTTTAAAATCGCTGCATCTCCAGGTAAATCAACAAGGAAAATATCAGGTTGTTTTAACAGATGATTACCTGCGCGATGAATTGGCTATTTTTAATCAAAAAGCACTGCAATTACAGCAGCCTTGGATGTTAGTTAAACCTGTAGGAACTGTGATATGGATTGGGCCGATTTTCCATCCCGGAAAAACAGGTTGTTGGGAATGTTTAGCACAGCGATTAAGAGGAAATCGTCCTGTAGATGCGTTTATCCATCAAAGAAAAGGTAAACCCTCTTTTTTTCCTACTTCTAAAGCTGCACTACCTTCTACTCTTCAAACTGCATTTGGTTTAGCTGCTACAGAAGTTGCGAAATGGATTGCACAAGCAGAAAGTCAACAGTTAGAAGGTCAGGTATTAACACTGAATCTCAGGTCGCTGGAAATGCTTTCCCATCAGTTAGTTCGGCGTCCGCAATGTTGCAGTTGCGGTCAACCTGAATTATACGCTCCTACTCGCCCTCCCATCCCCATCAATTTACAAAGTCGTCCCAAAGCCATTGTCGAAGATGGCGGATATCGCAGCATCACCCCAGAAGAAACCTTGGCACAATACGGACATCATATCAGTCCGATTACCGGAGTAGTGCGAAATCTGGATCGCCTTTCTCACCCCACCAATCGCTGGAATCACACCTATATAGCCGGACACAACTTCGGTCTGATGTTCGATGACCTTTATTTTCTCCGCCAAACAGTCAGGGGTCGCAGCGGCGGTAAAGGTAAAACCGTAGACCAAGCAAAAGCCAGTGGTTTGTGCGAAGCAATAGAACGTTACTCTGGCACATTTCAGGGAGATGAAATCCGCATTCGCGCCACTTATCAAGACTTAGGCGAGACAGCTATTCATCCCCATACCTGCCTAAACTTTAGCTCAAAACAATATCAAAATCGACATCTTTGGAATGTACATTGCCCCCCGCATCAAAAAATACCAGAACCCTTCGATACCTCACGGATAATTGACTGGACTCCCATTTGGTCTTTAACGGATCGAACCTTCAAGTATCTGCCTACAGCTTATTGCTATTACGGATATCCTCGCTCTCAAAGTCCCGATTGCTGGGCAGACTCGAACGGAGCCGCAGCCGGAAATAATATAGAAGAAGCTATTCTACAAGGCTTTATGGAATTAGTAGAGCGGGATAGCGTTTGTTTGTGGTGGTACAATCGCTTACAAAGACCAGGTGTAAATTTAACAAGTTTTGATGACCCATATATTCGGGGACTACAGGAATATTACCGCACAATTGAACGCCTAATTTGGGTTCTTGATGTCACCAGCGATTTTGGCATTCCCACTTTTGTCGCTATTTCTAGCACTTTCGCTCGAAAAGTCACTCAGCTATTGTTTGGTTTTGGAACGCATTTCGATGCCAAAATAGCAATTACCAGAGCCTTAACTGAGGTTAATCAAGCACTTCCCCCGGTTTTTACAACACGGGAGGCAAACTCTGACCCAAACAATAATGAACCGGAGCAAACCACTATTGAAGATTGTCCCTATTTTCTTCCCCATCCTACCCTACCTGAAAAGATTTCCTCTGATTATTCCCAGTTTGGCCATGAAGATTTACTCAATGATGTTCTAGCTTGCCAAAAAATTGTCGAAAATATGGGAATGTCTATGTTTGTGCTGGATCAAACTCGTCCCGATATCAATTTAAATGTAGTAAAAGTTATTGTTCCTGGAATGCGCCATTATTGGCGGAGATTGGCACCAGGACGACTTTACAACGTACCCGTGCAGTTAGGATTGCTCTCACAACCATTACCAGAAGAAAAGCTAAATCCCCAGTCAATTTTTTAATATATCAAATGTCTGAAACTTCTATACTTTCTTTTTTACCAGGCATATCCCTAGAACAGCAAAATGAGGAATGGGTGCTTAACTATCAAACAGGAACCTACTCCAAAAACACAATTTCTTTGCCCAATTGTTCGCTGGGAATATTGCAGGCTTGGCAAGTACTATGCGGCGATGGAGGGACGCGGGAACAACTGAGTTCTCTGGTTCAAGAAACTGATGGTTTGTCCAAACTACCTGAATTTTATTATTATCTCGAACAATTTGAACGCCTCGGCCTGATCTGTCAAACTTTCTGTGCAGATGGAACACCGCTAGCCAAAATAGTTCCCCTTGTAAGAGCGCCCGCTTTTGCAATTCAGGAAGTTTCTCCCAAACAGTCTTATGTTTTGTCGCGGTTTGCTTATTTACATCGCCAGAACAATCAAATAGTACTGGAATCACCCCTATCTAAGGTGCAGTTGGTAATACTTGATTGGCGGGGAGGCGCTATTTTAGCCGAACTTAACCAACCATGTTCTTACTCTCAGCTATGCCAAAAAATATCTGGTATTTCTGCAAATGCCGTGCAACAATTCCTCAATTTGCTTGATGCTGCCAAGATGCTTTCAGAAGTTAAAATCGAGGGGGAAATTGCCGAAGATAAACAGGATGCTCTTGTGCAATGGGAATTTCACGATTTACTTTTCCACAGTAAGGTGAGAACCGGAAGACATCGCCAACCTGTGGGGAGAACCTATCGTTTTTTGGATAAAATTCCCCAACTTCCTGCTATTAAAAATCAGGTAACAGGCAGTATTATTTCCCTATATCGACCGGATATTGAAGCGCTCAAAAAAAATGATTTACCTTTTACTCGTGTTTTAGAAGAGAGAAAATCAATTCGACATTATGGCAACCAACCAATTAGCGATCGCCAACTGGGAGAATTTCTTTACCGTTCCCTCAGAGTTAGAGACATCCTCAAAACAGAAACAGAAGAACTGAGTAATCGGCCATATCCCAGTGCCGGAGCTTGCTACGAACTAGAAGTTTATACAACAATTAATTGTTGCGCTCACATACCCTCTGGTTTGTACCATTACAATCCTCAAGAACATCAACTTTCTTTAGTGTCTCCTAAAACTTCTCAAGTGGAAGCTTTATTAGAGGAAGCAGCGCAAAATAATCCAGAGAGACAAACTCCTCAAATTCTAATTATTTTAGCGGCTCGATTTCCCAGAGTTACCTGGTATTACGAATCCATCGCCTATGCTGGCATTCTGAAAAATGTGGGTGCTGTATTTCAAACTATGTATCTGGTGGCAACTACCCTCGACTTAGCCCCTTGCGCTATTGGTTGCGGCAACGCCGACTTATTTGCCGCTGCCGTAGGAACAGACTACTATGCTGAGTCCTCTGTTGGCGAATTCGCTCTATGTAGCAAGCAGTCTTAGAAATGCTCTCCTGGCGCTGCTCCACAGGCACAAAAGATCTACTGGCTTGTTGGTGACATTTAGGGTTTTGCTCATAGCTATCTTATGATTAAGTTGAGCGAACTAGCCCAACGATCGCTTGCACCAAAACGTCTAGCTCAATGGGTTTAGAGATATCTTTTTGGAAGCCTGCGGCAAGCACCTGTTGTTGACAAAGCGTATTTTAAGTCACCACGGCGACCCCTAACGGGGAAAGAACAATGAAACTCCAGCAATCGCTACAGGCTGGAAAGTGGACAAATCGTTACAGGTATAACGAATGCTTTTTCTCCCCAACCTCCAAAACTTTCTGACAGTTGTCATTGAAATTGTTCTGGCTTTATTCTTCGGGATGATGACGCTAGATTTTGTTACAGGATTAGTGAAACTCTGGCATTGTTGTGATTCAAAACTATTATACTGCCAACAACAACTTACGCCACAACAATTAACTGCTTCTCAATCACCGGATACTCCGCCAGCAATCTTTAATCAAGCTAGATTGGTAACTAAACAGTTAGAAAAGCGAACGAAACCTTCCTCTAACCTCGTAAAAGAAGCCGCAGTTGATAGTGAAACACTAACATTAATTGAGAAAGGTACACAGGTTACTATTCGTTCTGTTGGCAAACAATTGGGTATTGCCGTGAGAGTGAACGGTCGATATCAAAGATTGGATTACCTTCGGGCTCAAATCAAATATATTCTCAAATCCCAGCCAAATGAAGTAAGGCAAGCTTTCCAGCAAACTGAACAAAAAGCAGCTTAAAAATTGCTTACGCAAGTAAATAAGTGATAAGCAGAACGCTCTCAACAATGAGTTCCATATCGCTTGTTTACTCACCATGAATACTACATTCGCTAAAACTAGCCATGCCCCCATTCAACAATTGAATAAAGCTGAAAGAAAGCTGTTCTCTTTCGGTATCCAAGTGCGACCTCACCAGCATTTAGGCAAGGTTACATTTCCCGTGCGCTATTGCGGTGCTGGGTTTGGAGTCATCCTGTCATTTATAGGAAACCAACCTACAGAGCAAATGTGGGGTGATTTCTCCAGCACCGCCTATAGAGCTATCAAAGCACATTTCGATGCTTTTTGTGCAGTAGATAGTTTGTAGCTAATACCATCAGTCCGTTTTCGTTGCGTTCACACGCACAGTGGAAACGGACAATTAATTTTTTGGCATTTATGAACCAAAATAACCTGAAAATTCTTCTGCACCAATTAAATCACTACTACCATCAAAGGCGCAAAAATAAGCAAGAGCGAGTAAAACAATTGTTAACCAGACACTTGAACAAATTGCATAGACAAATCCGAAAGCTAATTGAAGCGCAGTAGTTGCTAACAGTGCTAACGCACGAAAAACAATGAATAATTACAAAGGTTGAATTATGCCTACCACAGCTAGTACAATTGTGAGCGATCGCAAGCAAGTTATGAGAGTTTCAGAATTCAGTTTAGTTGAATTGAATTCTGAAGATAGCAATAATAATATAGCAGGTCGCTTGCGTTTTCCACCCCTATGCGCTCGTGCTGCTATTAGGGATATTATTGCATTGCTAATCGAAGATAATGCAACAATTATATCCCAGCATTGTATTGGCGATCGCACCGCTACTACCGGATGGTCAAGTTTGGTATTTCATGCACCAGTAAGCACTTATCAACAGTTAATGCAAACTGCGCGACCATCAAATTTACAGGTAGTTAGAGATAGTACTGCTATGTTATTGCAAGAGCTATTAACGGCTAATCAAGGTACTCCCAATCCTGTTGAAAAGGTAACAAAAGTAGAAGCAAATGGTGCTACAGTTACAAACGAGCCAGTAGAGCTAGCTTCCTCAGAAATTGATGCAGAAGATGAATCATCAGATGAAGTTCCTGCTGAAGTAGCAGAGTGGTTAGTAATTTCCGAGCAAAAGAGCAAATTTCAAGATAGGGATACTGCTGAAAATTCGGTTGTATGCTCTGAAACTCAAGCAGCCTTTCCTGAGTCCAATTCTAACAACCAGATGGCTACAGAAGAACAACTCAAACTACTGACTCTCGCTAAGTTGAAGGAACTGGCATTAAAACATGATATTCAAGGTCGTTCGACTATGACCAAGAATTTGGCAAGCGCCCATAAACTATTAGTACCTAAACTCGTAGGATTGATTGCATCTGATGAAATTTGAATAAAAGGCTATCCCGCTTAGTGATGAGCGGGATAATATTTGTCATCCGCGATCGATTTGTTGATAAATTACATCGTTTACAGCTTTTCCAGAGGCGATCGCGTGATACCACTTTTATCTAACTTCTGCTCCAGTTCTATGATAAACGCAAAGTCTTCCGGCGGTAAAAGCTGGTTTCCGCTGTTGACTTTACCTACTGTTTGCTCGTTTTCTAAAAATGAGAACGCCTGTCTAAATTGATACGGACTTGTCTGGATAGGCGCATCAAAATGGCAGGCTATAATCTGCTGAAAATTCCAACTAGCTACTTTATCAGCCCAGTCAAGGGTTTTCTTAGGTGCGTGGTCGAGAATGAAGATTTGCAAAATGGGAGCTACAAAAGGTCTTCCGCCCCCTCGCAGTCGATCGAACGAGCGCTGCCAGTCATCTTTCCACCGGAACGGAAACAAACCAAAATAAGCTTTTTTCGACCTATCCGGTGCTTTCAAGGCATCGCGAAACGCCTGTTTGAGCGATACTGGCTCCAATGCGCTCGGTGCGAAGTAAAGTGCAAACAAGCATATCCGCTGCCATCCTTTGCTGCGGTTTTCCTCGCTATCAGTAATTACATCTAAGGCTGTATCTCTGGCGTGGAACAGCAAGGCATAGGAGTCTAATTGAACGATTGGAGGCGGCGCTTCTGGTACTGCCAGCACTGTATCTGTTAGCAGCAGCGTGCGCGAGTTTTTGTGGAACAATGCTACTTCCACAAACGACCCGCGTCCGAGATTGATATCCAATATGGCGTACTCAAAATCATCAGCAAAGGGTGCTAAGCTACTGTCTTCCGGTAGTACGTGAGTCCGATTTCGAGGAAAACCGAGCCAACTTAAAGGCAAGTTTATCGGATAACTCCACTGAGAAGGTGTTACAAAAACCTGTGCTGAAGGAAATTGTCTGGCAAATGGGCCAACAAAAACTTTGTGTTCCAATCCAGAGGCAGTTGGCAGGATGATGTACCTAACATTGCCGTGAATAGCTACCAACTCTTTGACAAGTTTGATGCACTCTTTTGTCGGTGCGATCGGGGCATAAACTAGCAGACCGCCCTTTGAGAGCTTAACAACGGTCATGCGAATCGGCACGACAGTATATAAGATGCCTTGTATTTGATCGAATGTCCAGATGGTATCTTCGTAAGCTTCTGTGCGAACTGTCCGACGCTTGCTGTAGGGGTAGAGCGGCACCAGAGGCCAAAAACCCCATACCCAGTCTCTAGGATTGATGCTCGAACTAGCCTGCTGTGGTTTGGTTTCTTGCCCTTCTTGAAGTGATCCCATCGGCTCCACACTTTCCTCGATAATCTCCTAAATTTTTAAATCTTTATTTCTTTATATTTTAAATAATTCTGAACCTATCATCTATATTTTAGCAAAGCTAACGCTTTTACATGAACGAACATTTAAAAGCGTTTAACCATAATGCACAGACATAATTTCGCTCAAAATATCAATCTCGGTTTGCATACTAACTGCGGTAAGCTCAAGTTGGTAAACTGGATTTTAGCTAAATGCCAAGCAGCAGAATTTCTCGGTCAAGACGGAGATGCCGGATTGCGAAAAGTATTTCGGGTATTACCGGAAATTAAATCCTACGGCGATGCTTTGGAATGGGCAATTAACCAAGGATACCGTTAAAAATAATTTAACTTCGAGTTCCCTCTCCGGGGACTAATTTTTTTGTTTGGCTCGCTCGTATTTGTTAAGTAGAAGCTAATAAGCAGCTTACCATCCTTGATGATTGTGATCGAGAAATTGTTTATCACAGTCCTTGCACAAATAACGTAGCAAAAAGCGTAGAGGTAATATTAAGTTGGAATAATTGATTTCTCCAAAGTGCGATCGCGACATTGGTCGCACAGCTAAACCTAACTCAAAAGGAAATCCCCACAGATAGTTCAGCACATAGTCTAACCATAGAAGCTAAAACTCTATAGCTGAAGCTATCAGTGAGGAAAGTTCCAAACTTCCATCAAAGAAGTTTTGGCGCAATCAGTTTTTACGCCCTAGATGGATGTCCGTTTATTGAAAGCATTTGCAGCCTGTCCTTCTGACTGTGGTGTAACGGCTTTTTCAGCACACAAAGCGATCGGTAACATAAATACGTACTCGGACAGTTTTTGGTTAGGAGGATGTCCTAGCTCAATAGATTTGCTATCCTCACCTTGAGCAGAAACGGGTAAAAAGTAGATATTGTCTCCTGAGCTAAAAGTGTGTTTGACAGTGGCGACTAACCGAACGCCAATGGTATCAACCAGAGAAGTTTTTAACGGTTGTAATTCCTCGTCTTCTTCTAGCGCATTGCCAATATTACCTAAACATTTGAGTGCTTCATCAGAGATAAACTTGCTAATGCTTTTTTGCAGTTCTATCCCTCGACTATTGGCAATTTGTGTTCCCGTACCTCCCAAAGAGTATAAACCTGCAAAAGATTCATTACGATAGTGTCGCGAAGGAACCAAAAGCCGCCGTTGCTTCAAGGATTCGTAAAAATTGGTGAAGAAAAAGCGTGCTGTATCATCCTCATTGACAAACAAATCGATTTTGGGAATAACGCAGACAAATTTGGTCGTTTTTAGATGTTCAGCGCCCTTTTGATCTTGAAGGTCGCTCAGTAACTTTTGGAGGAGTTGCAACTGACTAACTTGTGCAGCATTTTGACGAGAGGAGTTAACCCGATTGTAGTTATCTTCCAATCCTTTCCAAGTCCCGTCTTGATCTCCTTTAGTCAGCTTTTCTCGAATAGAAGGTTCGATGGACAGGTCGAAAAAGAATACAATGGTTTCGGCGTTTTTGAGAATCCGCAATACCCAAGGTTCGGAGCCACTTTTAGTTAAACTCTGAGCAGCAACTTCTCCAGGGATATCGGTAAAAACAAAGTGACTTTTTCCAAAAGAAGTGTTGGGAAATTCAACTGATAGTTTGATACTCCGTCTAACACCCAGAGGATTTGGTTTTGGCATTCGTCCTGCCCAATATTCTTGATTCAACTCGTTCATGCGAGCTTCATCATCGGGGGAGTCAAAACTAACTGTAGCACCAAGCGCCGCCGCGTTGGTATAGAAAGTGGTAAAGCCTGTTAGCATCACGGTAGATTTGCCAGTGCCAGGGCTACCCAATAAAATGACAGAGTGGGTTTCTTCTGGTTTAGGATACCAACCGCATTTGTCATTTTCCCAATCGTAGTTAAGCAAATTATTTGTAGTAGAATTTTCCGGGATATCGCCTACTAAACCACTGCAAGCGAAATGCACAAATTTGTAAATTTGAGTACCCAAAAACTCAACAATTCTGGCTACGACATCAGGCTGATTTCCATTTACTGCACCTGAACCTAAAGCAGCTTCATTCGTAGTTGGGTTAATTCCCAGTTGACGCACTGCTTGGACAAATTTGGAATCCCATCCTAAATTAGGATTGCCTAAAACTACTTCAGAGCAAAGGAGACGATGCAGTAATTTGGGAGAAACGTATGTCAGGCGAGGGAGAATAAACAGAACATTCGTTTTGATGCCGATTAGGGAGACAACTTGTATGTTTTGTTGACTGCGATGCCCTAACATCAGCGCTAAAATAAATTGAATTCGCAGAACTGCTTCGGCTAAATTTGGATCGGGAGTTCCATTCAGCGCTTTGTCAAGCTGTAGAATGCACTTGAGATAAAATAAAAGGTTAGGACAAACTTCATCCAAAAGTGCTTCTAAGCTAGCCCGTTCACCGTAAAATTTCTTCATCCATTGGGCAACATATCTTTGCTCGAAGATCAAATCGATTAATGGCCCAGATAAAGAGCGAGGTTCTAATCCAGATAGTAAGATTTCCTTAGCACGGTTGTAAATCTTTTGTACCTTGTCTTTATTAGCGTCTAGATTGGTAGCAACGACAGCTTCAAAATCGCTACGCCTGTAGAAGCTCCAGAAATTCTGTCCCCACTCGAAATAGTCGATATTTTTGCTAACGTATTCCTCGACAGCTTGAGCGCCTTGGGTATTTTTGTAGACTCCACCTTCTGCTAAGAATGGATTGTCAGCTTTTTCTTTGCGGTAAGAAGAGTTGACGGAAGTAGATTTAATGCCAATAATATTGATCTGTTCGAGAACGGCTTCCAGACCTTCTAAAAAGCTGCGATAGTTGGTGATAGAACTATCTAATTCTAGTCGAGCTTTTTTGGTCAAAATCATATCATAAGTACCTTGGCGGCGAATACCAAGAATGGAACCACAAGCAGGGCAGGTGATGCCGCTGTGTCCGGGTTTTACAGTTTCGAGAAAGTCTTTAACTGTGTTGGATGTCATTGTGTAATTCCTTGTGAAACTTCTGTCTTTTTATCGGGAGAGTTTGAAAAAAATATGCTGGGTTGGCTGGAAAAAGAAAAAATTTTTACTAAGTTGTTAAGGAAGATAAAGCGAAAAGCGTTAGAAACCAGGTTATTTAGAGAAACCTGGTTTCTAACCAATTTTGTTGCCTTTTCTCAGCTATAGTTATTTATTCCAATCGCGTTACCCTTTCTCTGAGGATGATTTGGCGACCTTGTGTAACAATTAGTTCTTGGGCTGTAAGAATATAATGCACATTGCCGTTAGCTGCGACAAATTGGCGACTATTATAACTCCTGAGAGGTAGAATAATGCCACCGAGTCTGCCATTTTTGTCAACAGCGACATACATGGATGGTCTACCATTGATGCCGCAAATATAAACTAAGAAGTTTCTGGTTTCGGCGAAAACGTAGCGAACCATGTTAGGGCAACTTATGGCTGGGATGAACTGTTGTGCTATAAGTTGGGTTTGTGGGATAGGGTGGGAAGTGCCTAAAGTTTGAGATGCTGGTAGCTGAAGAATGGCGTTAACGGTGGGATGAGTTATCGCTGATGCTTGCGCCACTATGTTGGAAGTGAAAAACAAGGATACCCCGACACCTGCTAAAGCAGTGATGGATTTGGTTAATTTGAGGGACTTCATAGCGGCTACTCCTTACAACAAAAGCCTTTCAGCACTTCTACACCACTGTTTTGAGGACTAAATCTAGTCCGCGTGGAAGCTTGGCTGTTTGTTTATCGGTATAGAGTGAGGAGAATATGCAGGTTTTTTGGGAACAAGGTCAGCAATTTGAGGAATACTGTGGATAATTACAGTAGTTCTCCCCCTTTCAGCTATGCGTCCCTGGAAGCTTACTTTAAGTAGTGTTAGTCTTCTGGTAACAGTTTCGACGGCTTTACCGATTAATTTGTTAGTGCCTTTTTCGGTTCCACAGGTTTTGGCTCAGACGGTGGAGGAACGGAAAGCGGAAGCCGATCGACTGTTCCAGCAAGGTCTTGAGCAGTATCATACCAGTCAAATTGAAGTTGCTTTGCAGTCTTGGAAACAAGCATTGACTATGTATCGGGAGATTAAAGATCGTCAGGCTGAGGCGAAAGTACAAAGTTTAGCAGTTGCACGAGAAATCAAAAACCTTGTGGGTGAGGGGAGCGCTTTGTGCAATTTGGGTATTGCTTATGATTTTCTTGGAGACTATGCCAAGGCAATTGAATACCAGCAGCAAAGTTTAGTAGTTGCAAGAGAAATCAAAGACCGTCAGCTTGAGAAGAATGTGCTGGGAAATCTGGGCAATGCTTATAATTCTTTGGGAGACTATACCAAAGCGATTGATTATTATCAGCAGAGTTTTGCAATTGCAAGAGAACTTAAAGACCGTGTGGGTGAGGGGCAATCTTTGGGGGATCTGGGCAATGTTTATAATTCCTTGAGAGACTATACCAAAGCGATTGATTATTACCAGGAGAGTTTAGCAATTGCACGAGAAATTAAAGACCGTGATGTTGAAGGTACGGCTCTAAGGAATCTGGGCAATGCTTATAGGTTCTTGGGAAACTATACTAAAGCAATTGAATACGTGCAGCAGAGTTTAGCAATTGCACGGGAAATCAAAAACCGTGTCGGAGAAGGGGTAGCTCTGAACAATCTAGGTGCTTTTCTTGGTGAATTAGGCAAGTTCTCAGAAGCAGAGATAGCATTGCGGGATGGAATAGAGGTTTGGGAATCTCTACGAGTAGGTTTGGGTAGCAGAGATGCTGAAAAAGTGTCAATTTTTGAACGACAAGCTGGCACCTATCAAATATTGCAACAAGTTTTGATTGCTCAGAACAAGATCAATGAAGCATTAGAAGTAGCTGAAAGTGGACGTGCTAGAGCTTTTGTGGATTTATTAGCCATAAATCTAGTATCTCCAGATTATAATACTCCGTCTTTGACAGCTAAACATATTCAAAAAATTAGTAAAGCGCAAAAGGCGATAATTGTTCAATATTCAATTATTTATAATAAGTTCAAAATTAAAAGAAAAATACAAGGACGTGAATCAGAATTATACATTTGGGTAGTCAAACCGACAGGTGAAATTGCCTTTCGCCAGGTCGATCTCAAACCCCTATGGCAGCAACAAAACACTTCTTTACAAGAACTCGTTAGCAAAAACCTCGAATTAGTCTCCGCAGGTATCAACAGAGGTGAAAGCGATAATCCAACCCTTTCCAACAATCCATCTTTTGCCCCTGGAGACTTAGTAAGACTCAATAACGATCGCCCTAATTACCCAGCATGGCAGGTAGTTTCTGTCAATCCCCAAAATCGCACGGTAAGACTCAGGCAACCTTCTTTCGCGGAAGGCGTAATTATAGAACGCCCGATCGCAGATGTAACCAAAGTATCATCTCCCAACGCACAGAACAAGCGCTTGCAGCAACTCCATAAACTCCTCATCGAACCAATAGCCGACTTACTGCCAACTGACCCCAATGCCCGTGTTATCTTTATTCCCCAAGGAGCCTTATTTTTTGTTCCATTTCCAGCATTGCAAGACGCTGACAACAAATTTTTAATCGAAAAACACACTATCCTCACCGCACCATCGATTCAAGTTCTCGACTTAACCCACCAACAGCGTCAACGAGTACCGGGAACAACTAAAGATGTGCTAGTAGTAGGCAACCCCACAATGCCGGAAGTTTCGCCTTTTCCTGGGGAACCTGCGCGACAATTATCTCCTCTCCCTGCTGCGGAACGGGAAGCAACGGAAGTAGCACAAATGTTCAAAACTCAAGCGCTGATAGGGAATCAAGCTACTAAGACGGCTATTTTATCCCAACTGTCCAAAGCCAGAATCATTCATTTGGCGACTCACGGACTATTGCATGATTATACAGGTGGGGGTGTACCAGGCGCGATCGCACTCGCTCCCTCTCCTAACGATAACGGTTTGCTCACCGCTAGCGAAATCCTAGATTTGAAACTCAACGCTGAATTAGTTGTCCTAAGTGCCTGTAACACCGGAAAAGGGCGCATTACTGGTGATGGCGTAATCGGGTTATCTCGTTCTCTGATTTCCGCAGGCGTTCCCAGTGTAGTCGTCTCCCTGTGGTCAGTACCCGACGCACCAACAGCATCCTTGATGACCGAATTTTATCGCCAGATGCAGAGAAGTCCTGATAAAGCGCAAGCACTACGTCAGGCGATGCTTACCACTATCAGAACACACCCCAATCCTAAAGACTGGGCAGCTTTTACCCTTATTGGCGAAGCGGAATGAGAAAGAGTTACATATTTTTCCAATCCTCTCCCGATACATAAACAGAAAGTAACGGAGTTAAGACAAGAGGCGATTATGGCAACGACTTTACCACAGATTGCACATTATCTCGATGAACGTGGTTGGAAATACAAACTCGATGAAGAGAATAACTGCATCATCACTGGGGTCAAAGCTAAAAACGTTGAGAATTTTTGGCTTGTTATCAATTTAATGGAGAACGGAGAGTATTTTCAGATGGTAGCACCCCAACTGCTAACGGGAGTGAAAGATCATGTATATAAAGGGGTGTTGTTTCAAACTTTATTAGCACTTTCTTGGGAAACTAAGATGGTGCGGTGGGAATATAACCAGCTTGATGGGGAAGTTCGCGCCTCAATTGAGTTTCCTTTGGAAGATGGCGGACTTACTCAAAGACAGTTTGATAGATGTTTAAATATGCTGATTCAGTTGGTCGATGAGTTAGCAATGCCACGACTTAAAACAGTGCTGGAAACTGGAGAAGATCCCAATCAAAAAGAGTTGGGGGAAAGATTATTATTGAGTCTGCAAGAGATTTTACCAGATGGGTCGCTGGGTTTGTTGGAACAGGCGATCGCAGCCCGCAAGCAAAGAGGAATTAGTTGATGGATAGATTGATTTAATTTTGGCTTAATACTACTCGTTGTGAGGATAATAAAAACAATGAAAATTGAACGAGAAAATGAGGAAAAAATGTATTCGACTTTTCTCCAATTTAAATGGATGAATAATCATCTCGTTGTTCCAGATGATCCTTGGCGATCGCACCGAAAATTACAACAGAATGCTAGGAAAGTTATCCAGTTAACTCCGACAGCTAACGAGCGAAATTTAGCAGAATACTGGATAAAAGACTTGCAACTTAATGCTATATCAATCATTTGGTTTTGGTTGCTCCTTCGAGAATATAATTGCATGGCTGGTATTCTATTTTTACGCGAACCCCCATTAGCTAGATTGCATTTATCAGCTTATTTTGAAGAAAGTTGCTTTTGGATTGCCCACAAATTAGCTCTAAAGCGATCGGGAAAATCATCCTATTCCTACTTGTTTCAGGAATACTTTCAAATAGCTAGAGTCATAGCTGCTCAACCCGAAAAAATTTTGCAAGACTACGACCCTAGCCGCAGTAATAGCGTCAAAAGCGTCAAAAATTGGGGTCACACAAAACTCGTAACTGCTATCTTAGAGATAACAGGTGAAAAGACCCATTCTGATGCTGGACTGCTGAGACGGCAGACTAAAACTTCTCTGAAAAAAGCTTTACAAGAAGAGGGTATTACTGAAAAAAACTTAACGTCTTATTTACTGGCTTGGCAAAGCTTTAAGGATAATTATACTCCTGATACACCTAGAAGAGGTCAACCACTTCCTTGGCCTAATGTTGAACATCGGAACAACATTGCTAATGAATACAACCAGCAAGTAGATAAATATAAGCAGCAATTAATTGTACTAATTAAGCTGTCTTTTATTTATATAAATTGTCTGGCTGGTGCGTTATTTTTTCTCACACTACAAGCGGATTTTAAGTTAGCACCTTCGATGACCGCAGAAAGCATTAATGCAGAAAGCATTGATAAATTACTTAAGTTCTGTGTTAAATCCTTACGGAATAGTAACGAAATTCAGGTGTCTGAGCTAGAAGAGTTTGACGCAATTGCTGACCAAGAAATGATGTATGAAAGTGAGTCAGGAATTGAGGGGTTTAAGAATGCAGAGATCGGAGAATGTCTATCAAATGCCTTTTCCTCCCTACCGAAAGAGGCACAAATTATCTTGAGGCTTTGGCATGGCTTAGGATTTAATCAGGGTGATGTTGGGGAGTTGTTTGGAATTGAACGGAATCAAATTGCTAACAAAATAAAAGCTTGGCGTAGCTCGTTATTACGGGATTTGATCAAATATTTAGATCAGCCAATGACTGCTCAAGAAATTAATCAGAAGTCAAAAAAGATGGATTTGTGGTTTACTGATTATCTTAGAGAACAGTTCGTATATTTTTTATCCAATACCCTTAATAACGAATTCAATGGCGATGTACCACTCCTACAAAAGTGCTATAACAAGGGGAGGTTTGATCTGAAGGCTGGAGCTAATTACCTAAAAATCCCCGAAACTGAAGTCAGTCAAAGGCTTGAAAAACTTAAGGAACATCTGGAATATCGATTGACAGACTATGTAGGCAGTCAATTAATAGCAGAGGTAGATCAAATTCTGTATGAAGCCTTGAGTACAATAAATTTAGCGAAAACATTGACTATAGATTTAGTCAATCAAAGACTAGCTGAGTTTATGACTTCAGTCGTTCAAGCTAAGGCTGAATTTTTAGATGAAGAAAATCAAGATATCGCTAAATTTGTTGAAGAATGGTTGACCAAAGACAAAACGGGGGTAGAGTAATGAAATTAAGTATACAGGAATTAAACCAGATTTATGCCGATCAAATTTGTCTAGAATTTTCTAGTCAAGACCAAGATAAAGCATGGCCTTCTGAAAACGAATACTCCAATGATTCAGCTAGGTGGAATGCTTATCTGAATCGACTTTGCTTGAGCAAACTAATTAATTGGTTGGCAGAAAATACGGAAGCTGAAGTAAAAGTATTTCCCAGCGATAAAGTATTACCAACTTTTTGGGAATTTGTCAATGGCACGGCAATAAATATTGGAAAAAAGAGAATTGTTTTGATTCCCTGCGAAGCTAATAATACAGAAGAATTCTGCGTTCCTCAAGAATGGGTGGATATTCCTACTTGGGCAGCAGACTATTATTTAGCGGTGCAAATTCACCCCGATGATGGTTGGTTGCGTGTGTGGGGATATGCTACTCATGAACAGTTAAAACAATTAGGAAATTACGATAGACTTGACCGCACCTATTGTTTAGAAGGACAGGATTTAATTGCTGATTTGGAGGTGTTGTGGATAGTGTTGGAAATGGGTGCGGATGAAAAAGCAGTGGGAAAGCCTCTCCCTATTTTGTCAATGAAGGAAGCAGAAAAACTTGTGCAGCAACTTAGTCGTCCCTCTCCTTCTTCTCCTCGGTTAAAAATAGATTTTGAACAGTGGGCAGCATTGTTAGAAAATGATACTTGGAGGCAGCAATTGTACGAACAGCGACGGCAGCAAGTTTTAACACCAGCAGTGATATCTGTAACTCCTATTACGGCTACAAGATCTCAGCGCACAATGGTAAATCTATCTAATTGGTGGCAGGATCTTTTTGAGTCGGGATGGCAAGCAGTAGAAGAACTTTTCGGGACACAAGAAACCAATCTTGCTTTAGCATTTCGCGGTCGAGGAAGTAGAAGAGTTGAACTTGATGATACCGAACTTGATGATGCAGTAACAATTAAGAGACAAATTGAATTGTTAAGCAGTAGTACGAATGAAGATAAACGAAAAAAAACGGCTAAAAAACTAGCCAAAAACTTAGAGTCGCTTCTCAAGAACGATTGCAACGATCGAGAAGTTAAATCTTTAGTAGAGGAAGGAGTCAAAGCATTAGTTAGGGTGATTCGTACTACTGATAATGAGGAAACCCGTTGGACTGCGGCTGAGGAATTATTAATAATAGATCCTAAAAATCCGGCAACTGGTAAAAGAAGAATCAAAGATTTAGGAATGCAGTTGGTGGGTAATGCTGTAGCTTTGATGGTATCAATCTTAGAAAAACCACAAGGGAAAGTAGCTGTACTTGTGAGGCTGTATCCGATGAATGATAAGGCTTATTTACCACCGCAGTTGCAATTAACAATACTTGACGATCGCGAGGCTACTTTTTTGGAAGCGAAAGCAAGAGAGAATGATAATTTTATTCAACTCAAGTTTAGCGGGTTATCAGGCGATCGCTTTGGTGTTAAAGTCTCTCTAGGAGATGCCTCGATTACAGAGGATTTTGTCATCTGAGGTCAAGAAACACTTTTAAGGGCTAGCAATGGGTAAGTTAGTTGTCCTTAAGTTTGGCGAGGGTGACTGGGAGGCAGGATTTCCAGTCACTCTGCGAATTGGGGCGGAAGGCGATCGCCCTTTGGTGGAACTCGCTGGTAAGTTACCCCCTGCGCCAGAAATACCCGAACACTATGGCGAGTGGCGAGAGGCTTTTCTCGATCTCCTTGAGGAACAGCGAGGATTAGAGGAACCTGCTACACAAGTGACGAATGGCTCGGAGAATATTGAGGAGTACCGCGATCGCGCTAAAAAATTGACCCAAAAATTGAAGCAGTTACTCAATGCTTGGCTCAATTCGGAGCCGTTTCGCCCCATTAAAGACCAAATGCTTTCAACACTAGAGTCGAACGAGCCAATTCGGGTGATTATTCAAACAGATAACCTAGAATTGCGACGACTCCCTTGGCATCTATGGGATTTTTTTGATTCTAAGTCTCATCCTAAAGCTGAAGTGGCAGTAAGCGCCCCAGAATATGACCAACTGCAAAAAAGAGCAACCATGAAGGCGAAGGTCAGAATCTTAGCTATTTTGGGAGATAACGAAGGAATCGATCTTGATAAAGACCGGGAATTTTTGGCAAGATTACCGGAAACAGAAATTGTCTTTTTAGTAAAACCGCAACGGCAAGACATTAATGACCAACTTTGGGAACAGGATTGGGATATTTTATTCTTTGCAGGGCATAGCCGCACGAAGAAAAAAACAGGAGAAATTTATATTAATAAAAATGAAAAGCTAGCAATTAATGATTTAAAGTATGGCTTAGGCAAAGCGATTCAACGAGGTCTGAAGCTGGCAATTTTTAATTCTTGTGATGGATTGGGTTTAGCGAATGAATTAGAAGAATTACAGATAGGGCAAATTATTGTGATGCGGGAGCGAGTCCCTGATAAGGTAGCCCAAGAATTTTTGAAGTATTTTTTGAGTGCATTTGCTGAAGGTCAGTCTTTATATTTGTCAGTGCGCTCGGCACGAGAAAGGTTACACGATGATGGAATCGAAGATAAATATCCGGGGGCAACTTGGTTGCCTGTAATTTGTCAGCATCCAGCTGAAGTGCCGCCAACTTGGAAAGAGTTACTCAAAACTTCAGAAATACAGCGTAGGCTAAGTTTCCGTACTGTGCTTCTTGCAAGTTTGCTTGTAACAGGATTGCTGATCGGAATACGACACTTTAGAATACTTCAGCCAATAGAACTGTGGGCATTTGACCATCTGATGCGACAGCGACCATACAATGACAAGCTAGATCCGCGATTGTTGATAGTTACTGTAACTGAAGAGGATCTTGAATATCAAAAACAGATGAAGATGGAGAGGCAATCAGAATCCTTATCAGATCAAGCACTGGCAGGAGTTCTAGATAAAATTACACCGCATAAACCGCGAGTCATTGGTTTAGATTTATATCGAGAATCTCCAGTAAAATTAAAATATCCAAATTTAGAAAAGCATTTGAAAAAAAATGAACGTTTGATTGGAATATGCCAAGTTGGTGGCACGTCGCCTCCTCCTGAAATCCAAGAAGAAGAACGTCTGGGATTTAGCGATATTCCCGAAGACCCCGATGGTGTTATTCGTCGCCAACTGTTGGGTATGTCCAAAACTGATAAGTCTAGTTGTCAAACACAACAATCTCTCAGCCTCCTGGTTGCACTGCGTTACTTGGCAGAAGAAAAAATCTCGCCTATAAAATTTACCCCAGAAAAAAATTTACAAATTGGTAACGTAATCTTGAAGCAATTAACAACAGATGCTGGGGGATATCAATTAATACCGAAAGAAGCTTTAGGCTACCAAATTTTAATTAATTACCGTGCTGCTGATTCAATTGCTAGGCAAGTTACTCTTAAAGAAATTTTAAACGGTTCGATTGATGCTGAACTCTCCAGCCTTGTAAAGGATCGAATTGTTCTTATCGGTACGATCGCTTCAAGTTATAAAGATTTGCATCTTACCCCATACAGTGGGGGTGAATGGCCGATGAAAATGCCGGGAGTAGTCGTTCAAGCTCACATGATCAGTCAGATCCTCAGTGCTGTATTAGATCGGCGGCCTCTACTGTGGTGGTGGTCTTCTGAAATCGAAATATTTTGGATTGCTAGCTGGTCTTTAGTAGGAGGTGTACTGGTATGGTACTGGCGATCGCTACTCTATCGGATACTAGCGATCGCCGCTGCGCTAGGTATCTTATATGGAGTTTGTTTTGTCTTATTGCTGAAAGCTGGTTGGGTGCCACTTGTCCCGTCGGCGTTAGCTTTGATATTTACTGGCATCACTGTAACAGCATACACTGCCTTTATTAATCGAAAAAAGCAATAGATATTTGTACAGGAAATTATGAATCAAATGAAGTTACTTGTTCAAAAACTTTCTCTTCCCTTTTCGATCGCTTGGATAACCTTGAACTTTACTAGCAATGCCACAACTGTACAGGCACAACGAACTACCTCAGATACTAATCGCGACTTTATCCAAGCACAATCATCAAACCAACAACCACTGGATTTCTCTGGTACGGGAAGACCTGATAGGCGCACAACAGGAGGCAGTCGTCGCGGATGTCCAAGCGTAGATATACCCCTGACTCCCTTAAGACCTGAGTATATGGGGTCAACTGTCTCAGAATATCCTACCTTTTGGGTTTATGTCCCTTATAATTCCAACCAAATACAATCTGGTGAGTTTGTATTGCAGGATGAAGAAGCAGATAGAGAAATCTACCGAACTCCCTTTACGCTGCGTGAAACACCAGGGATTGTCAGACTTCGCTTGCCGTCTAATCCGCAATATGCTCTAAAAATCGGTAAAACTTACCGTTGGTACTTCAAACTTTTTTGCAATACTCAAGATAAATCAGTATATGTTTTTGTTCAAGGATTGATACAAAGAGTTCCGCTAAACTCTTTAGCACCGGATTACAACGCCTACGCTATTAGTGGCATTTGGTATGATGCTTTAACCGATTTAGCTGACAAACGCCGCAGGGCTTTAGATGATGCTGTACTGAAAGAAAACTGGATAGCTTTGTTAAAGGCTGTTAAATTACAAAATCTGGCTGAAGAACGTCTAGTAGAGTGCTGCACGCCTGAAAAAAATTAATGAAAAGTATCAAAGCCAATTTCCTACTAAAACGTAAGCAGCCCAGTAATACGGAAGCTTCCAGTCTTTTTGTTCTTGATTAGTCAACATAGCTATTTGAGCCTTTTGAAGTGCTTCTGCTTTAGTTATATTTTCAGTAGTATTGCCATTAATTAACTGGCGATATAACTGACTCATAAATTCAGATGTGGACTCATCATTGACTGGCCACAAAGTCGCTAATGTACTGCGTGCCCCCGCTCGCACGGCTACCCCAGCCAGCCCCAAAGTTGCCCGATTATCTCCAGCAGCAGTTTCACAAGCACTAAGGATAAGTAGTTCAATAGGAACCGAATTATCGGAACGGTTAATTCGCAGTAATTGATCTAACTCCCTCACTTTAAGAAGTTTATCCCATGTCAGGATAAAAGTTTCTTCTGGATTGGAACTGAACTGTCCATGAGTTGCTATATGAACAATATTAAATTTAGCTGTTTCGATTTGTTTTTGAAGGTTAGTTTTGATAAAATCTTGATTTAAAAGTAGCTGGCTTCTGGGTACTGTAGATTGAATTCTTTTCAATTCTGTCGGCACGTTTGGTAATGCTTCAAACTCTTTATCATCATCAAATTTACGTCTTTCACTAATTCCAGCTGTTATAGCACTTAACTTATTTTGTCTCAGCGGTCGGGGGCTTAAGAGTTGCAGACCTGGTGTGAGGGCTATAGGATACTTCTGCACCAAATATTCTTTATTATCGGCATCATAAAGAACTGCCATTGGAATATTACGCAAAAGGCCATCCAGCACAAATACTAATGTTTTTACTTCGCTTTCAGCTAACTTGGTCTGTCTTGGTCGGATCAACCAGTCATATACCTTTTGGGATAAGCTATTAACGTCACTTGCAGTTGTGGCGACATCTGACAAGTATTCCCGCAGTTTTAAAAGGATATTTTCTACTTCATTTTGGGGTATCCTAGTTCTGTAGTGTTGTAACTTATCTTGCTTAGGCAATTTGAGAACTACCTCTAATCGTTCTTTCAAGATAATTGCATAAAAAATTGCTGTTAACGGTTTAGTTTCGTCAACTACTTTGTCAAGTATTTCCGGTTTTGCATCTAAACAAGCATCTCGAAAGAAATCATTTAACTCAGCTAACTGAAGCGCTTCAATTGCTTCACGAGCTTGCTTGAGGTTTTCTTGACTGGGTTCATCAGGTCGCAACAGTAAATCAACGAATTCTCGATAAAGAGGTTCTATACTATCGCGAAAATTAAACTGGACTTCTGGACTAATACTAACCAAATCACCTCGTAATGACTGAAGGTTCCTAAAGGCTGAAGTGTAAGCAGCGATCGCTCCTCGGTCTGCATCGGTACTTTTGCTTTTCTCCTCTGCCTGAGTTTGAAGTAAGCGTCCTAATTGCCATTGCCAACGATAGGCAACGTCTGGGGCTTTAATTGATGAAGTTAGGCTTAAAGCCTGTCTTGTGAATTCTTCAGCTTTAGGCAAATCTCCTCTCTGTTGGTATACCGCACCACGATATCCAAAAGCATAAGCAGAAGCGCGTCTATCTTTTAACTTTTGAGCCCGTTCAAAGGCATCACTTAAAATTTTATCTAAAATTTCATCAATCTTTGGCAACGAAGAAACATCTGATAGAGGCAATTTTTTTGTTTCTTTGGATTCTTTATGCAATGAATTACACTGCTGAATAACAGGAGATGACAATTCTGGAGTTTCGTTTTCGACTGCTTGCTGTTTTAGGCAGATTAGACTTTGAGCTAGGTTAATTCGCGCATAGATAGATTCTCTACTAGCAGGTAATTTAGTAATTTCAGGTTCGATTTGAGGCCACAAAGCTTGTGCTTCAGATAAGCGCCCTCTATTTTCAATTAACAAACTCAGTTGATTCAGCTGTGCTTGAATCTTTATTGTAGGAAAAGTAGAGGTAGCCGCTTGTTGATAGTATTCTAATGCCTTATTGGCGTCTGGCTGGGCGCGGGCAGTATTTCCTAAACTTAGCTGCGCTTCATTTTCATCAATAGGAGATGACAAATTTTGTGCTACTTCTAAACTTAGCTGTAATACTTTTTGAGAACGGTCTAAATTACCAGATACCCGCAGGAAATCACCTAGTAAACGCAACCCTGTTGCTTTTGTAGGTGAATCTGGTAATGCTTCAAAAATGGAGAGAAAATAATCTGGTTTTTCTGGGGTGGATTGGGTAGCTTTAGACAAGGCTTCGCAGTCTATATTTTTAACCTCTAAAGCTTGGAGTAAAATTTTGCAAGAACGAGGGTAAAGACCTAAATCTTGTTGAGCTTGGGCAAGATTGAGCAAACTTTGCGCCATTCTTTCTTTCTCGTTCATTCGCTCATAAGTATTAGCAGCTTTTTGCCATGTTTCTATGGCTGTTTCTGTTTGCCCAGTTGTTAGTTGTAATTGTCCTTGTATATCGAGGGATTGAGCAAGGATTCTTAATTTTTCTGGGGTATTTTGTTGTGTTTGCAGGAGGTTGAGGCTTTGAGCGATCGCTTCTTCTGCTTTATCCCATTCTGCTAGTTGCTGGTATGTTAAAGATAAATTGCTTAATGCCATTGCTTGATTCAAAATATCGCCTGCTGCGGCAAAAGTAGAAGCTGCCTGCTGCCAAGTACGTGCTGCTTCGCCAAAGTCTCTTATTTCGTAGCTGCGTTTAGCCTGTTGTACCAGTTGTAATCCCGATGGCTGACTTTGGACTATTGGTATTTGTGCAGAAACTTGGGCAACAATAGAGGGTAAACCCAGTGAAAGAACAAATAATAATGCTGCTACAATTAGCAAGCGTCGTCTGTATAATCTTTTGACAACCTTCAGCCAATTGCCAGTCGATCTATTATTTTTTAATTTTCTATTGAAGTTAGTCTGATTATTTCGCATTTGATGTTCCTCCTATCAACTAAAATCAGAAAATGTCGTTAATTTGTTCTGATTTAACGTGCCGGACAGGTAGGAGGATTTCGCCCCAGGCGGTTGCTTCCCGTACCAGTTGGATCGTAAGCTGTGAAAACTAATTGACCTTTTTCGTTGAGTATCCAACCTTGTGCAGGGACAATAGGGAGGGAGTCAGGACGGGGCGATCGCACACTAATGGCAGTGTTTGAGCTAGTTGTGCTAGCTTGAGTTGGTTCGACTAAACTTACCCTCACGGTTCTACTGGAGAGAGCTTCGCTGGGATTGGGGGGAAGTCCACCGCGACCCGTGACGGTAAATTCACTACCTTTGCCCAAGGTACAGGGGTTTTGGGCGATCAGAGCATCTGGGTCTACGATGGTTTGTGGTAGTTCGATTAATCCAGAACTGGGGTCAACATCAGGGGTAATAAGTTGCACTGAGCCTTGGGATTGAGGGCCACCTTGTTGCGAAATGGCAGTAATATCGCTGGTAGGCAGTAGGCTGGGATCTAGGAGGTTGGGGTCGTTAGTATTTAGTAGGGTCTGTAGATCTTCTCTGGTGCGTGACACTGATCCAAAGATGGCTTGGGCATTGATTCTGACTTGACCTCCAGAACCTTGTTGGGCGTTGGCACGGATATCGCTATTTTCTAAAGCGGCTAAGATACCTGTGTCGATGGTAATATTGCCGCCTGTGGCAATGCCCTGTGCGTTGGTAGTGATACTGCTAGTACGGCGTAGTTGTACATCTTGGGATTGTAGGGTAATGTTGCCGCGATCGCCTGCTGCGGTTTCTCCTGTCATGGTTCCATTATTCAAACGGATGGAATCAGCTGTAACTTCTAAGTTACCAGCCGCTCCTTTTCCTTTAGCTGCTACAGCTATTTCAGCCCTATCCTGAAGAATTAATCGTTCTGTGGAAATTATCAAGTTACCAGCCGCTCCATCTGCTTCAGACTGTGTAGTTAAGCCACTTGAAGATTGACCATCTGCTGTAGCGCCAATTAGTTCTATTGAGTCTGAAGCAGTTACGGATAGAGTTCCCCCTTTACCACCACTGGCTGTAGCTGCTGCGATCGCTGCTCCATCCCGGAGAACTAACCGTCTATTTTCAAGAATTACGTTTCCAGAATCTCCTTGGCCAAGAGTACTACTACTAATTTTGGAGCCTTCAGTTAAGACCAGATGGTTTGCTGTAATACTGATATCTCCTCCCCGACCTACAGCCCCAAATTCCAATGTGGTGAATAGGTTGCCATTATTTAGCGATACAGAATCCTGAGCTTGTACTAATATGCTTCCAGCATTTCCTTGACCAAAAGTGCTGGTACTAATTCGAGCGCCATCAGAAAGCAAAACAGATTTGGCTATTAGGGTGACATCGCCACTATTGCCTACAGCACCAATTCCTAAATCGCTGATAATTGCACTTTCAATTCCATCAATTTTTCCACTAAGAGTAAGAGCATCACGAACTTCAATTCTTACGTTTCCAGCATTTCCACGACCACCTGGAATCGTACCCGAAGTTTCTCTGACTAGAGTTTGCAGTTGAGATCCATTTGTTAGAGAGAGTGATCCTGCTGTAATGTTAATATCTCCTCCCTTACCTACTGCTCCAGCTTCTACTGTACTGAAAATATTAGTATTGCTACTTGAGAGTAAAACCGAGCCTTCAGCTTGTACAAAAACGCTGCCAGCATTTCCTTGTCCAAAAGTACTCGTACTGAATAGAGCGCCATCAGAAAGCGAAAGTGAACCTGTTTTAATCTCTATATTGCCGCCATTACCTATAACCCCAGAATCTACAGTGCTTCGTATCCCAGTGCTTTCACCAGAGAGCGAAATCGAGTCTTCAGCTTGTAAAAAAACGCTCCCACTATTTCCATTTCCAAAGGTACTGGCACCTATTCCAGCACCATTGAGGAGAGAGACAGACTTGGCTGCAATCGTGATGTTACCACCGTTTCCTACTGCTCCATATATTACTGCACTGTTGATAAAACTACCATCCAAATAGACTTCATTATTAGCCTTAACGTTGACATTTCCAGCATTTCCATTTCCAAAGGTAGTAGCCAGTAAAACAGCACCGTTAGTCATTGATAGGGAACCCGTTGTAACGGTAACATTACCTCCATTGCCTATTGCTCCAGAGTTTACTACACTGGATGCACCACTGGGATTAGTAAGTTGATCGCCACCCGTTCCATCTAAGAATATGGAATCATCCACTTGGATTGTTACATTACCAGCATTTCCCGTTCCACGGGTACTGGCAGTTAGAGCAGCACCATTAGTAACAGAAAGCGATCGCGCTGTTAGTGTAATATCACCTCCGTTACCCACTGCCCCTGCTTCCACTGTACTGAATGCACCACTCGTAGAACGATTGCTACTTACTCCATCAAATAAGGCTGCATCGCGTGCAGTAATAGTTATATTTCCTGCATCTCCTTGTCCGCGAGTACTCGTAGCTAAATTAGAACCATCAGTCACAAAAAGCGATCCAGTCGTGATATTGATGTCACCACTTTTGCCCACAGAACCAAATTCTTCTAACCTACTTAAGGCAGCACTTTCTCCACTAAAAGAGATAGAATCACGTGCAGTAATGTTGATACTTCCGGCACTTCCCTGCCCGCGACTACCAGTAGCTAATTGGGCGCGATTAGTGACAGAAAGCGACCCAGTTGTAATATTAATATCACCACCTTTGCCCTCGCCTCCATTCTCTACACTGCTAGATATGCCACTTGTAAATCCATTGCTACCTACTCCATCAAGAAAGACTGTATCTGTAGCTTGAATTGTTACATCTCCAGCATCTCCTCGTCCCCTAGTACTAGCAATCACTTGAGAGCCATTAATTACAGAAAACGATATAGTTGTAATATTTATATTTCCGGCATTTCCCACTGCATCTGTTTCTAAGCTATTAAAAATTCCACTTCCATCAGAAAGTGAAAGTGAACCTGTTTTGATATTTATATTGCCACCGTTACCTATACTCCCAGGATTTACAGAGCTAGAGATAGCAGTGCTGCTACCTATAAGCGATATGGAGTCATCACCCTGAACCAAAATGTTACCAGCATCTCCATGCCCAGATGTAGCAGCCAACATCTGAGATCCATTGCTCAGTAAAAGTTGCTGAGCCTGAATCTCAATGCTGCCAGAATTACCCTGTCCATATGTAGTGGTACTTAATGTAGCTCCATTTGTTAAAGAAAGCTCTCCTGACTGGATACGAATGTCACCTCCTTTGCCTTTTGCTCCAGCTTCTACTGTGCTAAAAACACCAGTTGTCAATCCGCTCTTACTTACCCCGTCAAAGGAGACAATACCACTAGCTTTTATTGTTACGCTACCAGCATCTCCCTGTCCCAAAGTAGTGGTAACTAACTCAGCCCCATCACTCAAAGAAAGCGAACCGGATTGAATGCTAATATTGCCACCTTTGCCTATAGCTTCAGCTTCTACATTGCTTAAGACAAAGCTATTTTCTAGAGAAACAGAGTCTTCAGCCTGTACGGATATGCTTCCTGCATTTCCTTGTCCAAAAGTTCTACCGATCAAGAAAGCTCCGTCTGTTAAAGAAATTGACTTTGCTTTAATAGTGATTTCTCCTCCATTACCGATAGCACCAGATGCTACGGTACTGAAAATAGTAGTTCCATCACCTGCCATAGAAAAGCGATCTCGGACATTAATGCTCACATTTCCAGCATTACCTTTGCCAAAAGTATCAGTAGCTAATCGGGCACCATTACTTAGAGAGAGCGAATTCGCCTCAATATTTATGTTCCCCGCATCACCTACAGAACCAAGTGCTGCACTGCCGAAAATACTGGTGTTATCACCTGTAAGCGATACATTATCACGAACATTAATTGTTATACTCCCTGAATTCCCTTGTCCAAAAGTGCTATTGGTAATTAGTGCTTTATCTGCCAATGAAAGTGAACCTGCTGTAATAATAATGTTGCCACTTTCCCCTGCTGCTTTTGAGCCTAAGTCATTTCTAACGCTACTTGACTGCCTTATTGAAACTGCTCCAGTAACATTAAGCGTTATATCTCCGTTTTGAACGCCAACACTTTCAGAACATGAACAGCTACCAGCTTGAAGACTGCTCTCTCCAAAAATATTTAATATTTGAGCATTGATTGTTATATTACCCCCATTTCTAGCACGTACATCTATTGATGATTTATTAGTGATTGAAATAGCACTTCGCGCTATACCATCAAGAAAATTCAACTGTAAAAGGTTGCTATTAACATTTAACCCGACTGCTCCTATTCCTGCCAAACCGCCTAATTCAACTTGACCGCCTGGTGCGTTTAAGTTTGCTCCCGATAGCAGTACACCTCCACCCACTAACGCTAAAGTTTTATCAGGTTGTACCTCAAGAGTAGATCTTTGTACGCTAATGCCTGCCGCCTTATCTCGGAATTGAATGCCAACAGGAATATTTATGGCTAGTAGCGGTGGAGCAGAACTATTATTTGCACTAAATTCAATTCCCCCATCAAATATTAAACTATTCGCTGTACTAGCTAAAAACGAGCCACCTATATTCAACCTAGCATTAGGGCCAAAAATTATCCCACTGGGGTTAATCAAAAATAAATTAGCCGTACCATTAGCTTTAATCGACCCATCAATATTAGAAATATTTCCCCCCGTCACCCGGCTGAAAATATTTTGCACATCTAAAGCATTGTTGAAAAAAGCTGACCCCCCAGTTGGAACAGAAAACTCTCGGAAACTATGAAAAAGATTATTTCCGGCTCGATTCCCGTTCTCGATCGTAAAATTAAGACCGTCTGATGTATTGACATTAGTAGATAGCGTCCCATCTGGGGCAATTTGAGCTTTGGCGACAGTAATAGGAACCCAACACCATAAAGCAATACCGCCAATTATCTGCAATGTTCTGGTAATTAGTAGTTGTTGCATATTACCTCTAGCCTCAAAATGGACTGTATTGTACGGAGAAATATAAACCTTGTTCTTGCAACGTTCTGTCGCTTGAATCAACTTCAATTAGAGGAATGCCATACTCAAATCGGGCAATAAAGCGATCGCCCTGTCGCCACTGTACCCCAAGTCCGACACCCAGCAAGGTGTTGGGGTCTGGATTCTGTCTGCCGGAACTACTCCAAGCCGTGCCAAAATCAATAAATGGAATAACTTGCAAAACCCCTTGCTGTCTGGGTAAACGGTAAATCGGTATCTGCACTTCTGCGGAAGCCAAAACGCCGTTATCAGTTAGTAAAGCATCTTGGCGGTATCCTCGGACACTGCGGAACCCGCCTAAACCAAACTGTTCTAGAGGTACAAGCGCCCTATTTGATAGCTGTACGTCAGAACGAAGCAGCAGTAAAGTTTCTGGTGCCAAAAGCCGCACGTACTGTGCTTGTCCTCGCCAAGCGAAAAAGCGACTATCGGGAGCTTCCTCGTGAATAGTGGCATCGAAAGCACCGATTCCCACGCTAAACTGAGAGCGAGCGGCAAAGACTTCTCTGGGATTGCGCTGCGTCCATTCCTGAACAAACCGCACTGCTGATATGCGGGTTCTTCCTTCGTCGTCTGCGCCTGGGGATAGGGGGTAGTTTTCTCCCAATAGAGTGGTCTGGCTTTCCTGTCGAGATGCGGATATACCAAGGGCGAATTCTTTGGTGGGAGTTTGAATTACAGGTTGGCGAAGGGATAATTCGTAGTAGTGGGAGTCTCCGGTGATATCTGCGCGATCGAATGGCGGTTCGATGACATTAGTTGAAGTTAGTCCACCAGCCAATCGGATCGTACCGTTGCGGGGATTGAACGGCATAGTGTAGCTGAGGTCTAAAGCATTACTGCCATCGGTGTTAGTGTAGACTACTCTTAAGCTATCTCCAAAACCGATTAAATTACCTTGGTCGATCTGAACGCCGCGACGGAAGCTACCGACACTGGGAGAACGACCGTTATCGGCAAAGAATTGCAGGTCAAATGAGTCAGCTTCTGTTACTTTAACTTCCAATATGCTGCGGTCTGGACGGGAACCAGCAGCCAATTCAGCCGATATGTTTTTAATCAGGGGGTTAAGTTGCAATAGCTGCAACGCCCTAAGCAAACGGTTGGTATTCAGAGGTCGTGAGGTGGCGAGTTGCAAACGACTGCGTACATAGCCGGGATTGAGTCGTCTAGTTCCTCTGACTCTAATATCTTCTATAGTGCCTTCGATAATTTGAATTTTGATTACAGCCCCTTCTGGGGATATAGGGTCTTGGTCAACGGGGATAACAGCACCTGAATTGATGTATCCCGCATCAGTGTATAGCTTGGTGATGGCTGCTTCTGCTTCCAGCACTTCGGCAAATGTCACCTGTCTATTGGTGAACTGCTTGGTCACTTCAGCTAATTTTTCGTCGCTGAATGCGTTGTTACCCTCGAATACAAATTTTTTAACAATAATTGTGCCGGGGATATTGGGCCATTGCTGGGGTGTGGGTGGTGTTGGTGCAGGTGGCTGAAGGGGTTGTTCCTGGCTGGGCGGTAGTGTGGGTGCAGGTGGTTCCGGGGTTCTGGGGATAATAGGGTTGGGAAGTTGGGCTAGCTGGCTGAAATGAGGATCGGGAGGAAGGGTAATTGAAGTAGATTTGGTATCAAAGATATCAGCAGTAGTATGAGCAGCAACTCCGGAGACACTTCCTACAACAGTTAGAAGCGCTGGTATTATCAGCCAATTACTTTGAGAGATGTGGTATCGCACTGCTGTATCTCGCTAGCAGATGTGAGCATTTTAACTAGATGATTTTATTTTGAGGGTATTTGGGCAGCCGGACAAGTAGCTGGCGAGCGGTTGGGACGGTTGCTTTCGATACCAGTGGGGTAATAAGCTCTAAAAACTACCTGCGGAATTTCCAGAAGATTATCCGATAAAACTTTCTAGCCCATTTTACAAACCTTTAGATTTTACCGCACAGGATGCCTACATAACTCCTGGTTTCCATCCCGATAAGTAGATGTGAGACAAAATACAAGGAGTCAAAAACATGGGTCAATACATCCCTTACACAACCATTAAAGATAATGGTGATGTCTACAAACATACCTCAGAATATGATGGTAGCCAAGTTGGTTATGTCAAAGGCAGTTCCATCTACAACTTAAGACATGATTATTTAGGTTATGCTGGCACAGATGGAAAAGTCTACAAGAATTATGGTTCCTATGACGATCGCTGCGTCGGCTGGGTCGATTCTACTGGTAATGTTTACAACAAAGCAGGTAACACCGTTTTCAAAACCACTAAAGGCGTTGTTGGAGCCGCTGCTTACCTATTGCTAGTATATCTAGGTGGTGTTAGATAATATTTAGTCAATTTGATTAGTTTTGTCTAATTTACCAATTTTTTAATTAGCGGTTTGTAATGATAGCACAAGCCGCATTTGTTTTTTATAAAAAATAATTTTTTGCTCTTTTTTACGATACTGGAGTTTAGACTAACCGCGCTTTAGGGCGCGGTTAGTCTAAACTCCTATTAGTATTTTTACTTACCTCTTCTGTTGGCAATAA
>NZ_JACJPW010000016.1 GCF_014696265.1 Aerosakkonema funiforme FACHB-1375
ACGCTCTTCCGATCTCCCCTAGCCCCTAACCCCTAGCCCCTCATAAAATTGGAGAACCTATGGCAAAGGAACTGGCGATTTCTACCCGTGGACTTACCAAGCAATTTGACCGCCATATAGCCGTCAACGATATCGATTTAGAGGTAGAAGCGGGTGAAGTCTACGGATTGATCGGGCCAAACGGAGCTGGCAAAACAACGCTGATCCGGATGTTGGCGGCAGCTGAGGAACCAACTATAGGGGAAATTTATATTAATGGCGATCGTCTGTTGCGCGATCGAAGCAATCCTACCCTCAAACGTCGTCTGGGCTACCTTCCCGATGACTTTCCCCTCTACGACGACCTCACCGTTTGGGACTACCTGGATTATTTTGCCCGACTTTATCGCTTGCGGGAACCGCGCCGCAGTCAGCGCCTGTACGATGTTTTGGAACTGGTGCAGCTCACTAATAAACGCAACAGTCAAATTTCAACCTTATCCAGGGGGATGAAACAGCGGCTCAGTCTTGCTAGAACTATTATTCACGAGCCGATCGTACTATTGCTGGACGAACCTGTATCCGGATTGGACCCCATTGCCAGAATGCAGTTTCGAGACATCATCAAAGCGCTGCGGGAAGCTGGGATGACGATTTTGATTTCCTCCCACGTCCTCAGCGACTTAGCCGAACTCTGCACCTCGGTGGGCATCATGGAATTAGGTTATTTGGTAGAAAGTTCTTCCCTAAAGGAACTTTATCGCCGCCTCAGTCGCCAGCAAATTATCATATCCAGCTTGGGTAGCCCAGAAGCACTTGTAGCGGAATTGAAAAATCATTCTTTTGTAGAAGATTGGGAGGTATTGCCAGCAACAAATCAAGTACAAGTTCATTTTTCCGGAAATCCGGAAGATTCGGCTAAGTTATTGCGATCGCTCGTTGAAGCTGGCATTCCCCTCACCGAATTCCACTGCACCCAAGAAGATTTAGAAACCATTTTCCTCAAACTCGGTCACAAACAAGCATCCTAGAGAGAGGGAGAGGGAAGATAGAGAGGGAATTGGAAATCAGCTTTGTTGGCAGGAGGTGCGGAAACTTAAAACAGAAAATTGTAGATTTGAAATGAAAAAATCAATCAAATTTTACTGGGAGAATTTCGATCGTGAAACTTAACTTGATAGAGAGAATCGGCGATTTGAACCCGCAGCTATTGCGGGAACTCAAAGGTCGCCTAAAAACCAGAAATATAGCGATCGCAGCCGGAATTTCTCTACTAGGTCAGCTGCTACTGCTAATGTCTTTCTACGGCCAACTTCCTACAGAGAAATCTTACCCAGGGACGATCGCTAACCGATACTGCACTGGTAAAGAACAGTATTATCAGGTATACGAATGTTTCCAAGATTTTGCCGGTAATTTCGTTATTAAATGGCAGGTTTGGTGGCTAGACGTTTTTGTCTGGTTGAGTTTGTTCGCCATCTTCGGTTTGTTAGTAATTGGCACTTATATGGTAGTTGCCGATCTAGCACAGGAAGATCGTCGCGGTACGCTCAACTTTATACGTTTGAGTCCCCAATCTACCCAAAGCATTTTAGGGGGGAAACTGCTGGGCTCTCCAGTTTTACTGTATACAGTAGCTGCTTTAGCAGTGCCTCTGCATCTGTGGACTGGTATTTCCGGCGGCATCTCTTTAGGTTTAATTTTAACCTTCTACGGAGTTATCGCTGTTAGCTGCCTGTTATTCTACAGTGGCGCACTGTTATTTGGTTTATTCAGTTCGGCATTTAGCGGGTTTCAACCTTGGTTGGCAAGTGGAGGTGTCTTCATTTTCCTGTGGATTGCTAATTTTAAACCCATCACTCACGACCCGATAGATTTGTTAAATTTGTTATCGCCATGCTGGATGCTTTGGCATCTAATTTCAGGCATTTCTGGAGATTATCAATCGCCATTTTCCTATTTAGCAGAAGAAATAAGAACTTGGCAATGGTTCTCTATGCCTTTAGGTAGCAACATTATCAGTGCGGTTGCCTTTACTGTATTGAATTGCGGGTTGTTGACTTATTGGATTTGGCAATCTTTGATGCGCCGCTTTCCCAATCCCACCAAAACAATGTTGAGCAAAGGACAAAGTTACTTGCTGACAGCTTGTTTTGAAACCGTAATTTTGGGATTGGCGATCCAAAAAATGCCGCAATGGCAGTCTTTTCCAAATTGGTTGTCTTATAACTTGAATAGCCTACTTGTATTCAATTTGCTGCTGTTTTTGTGTTTGATAGTGGCACTTTCACCTCACCGACAAGCATTGCAGGATTGGGCGCGATATCGCCGGGAAAAAGCAGCGCATCGCAAGTTGTTCTGGAATCCTTCTTTGATGAAGGATTTGATCTGGGGTGAAAAAAGCCCGAACGTAATGGCGATCGTACTTAATTCGATCGTCGCCTGTCTGCCCCTAATTTGTTGGATTATCGTTTGGCCTCAAGATGCAGAAAAAGGTGAAGCTCTTTTCAGTTTAGCGCTGATGGTGAGTACGATCGCCATCTATGGAGCGATCGCCCAACTCATGCTATTCATGAGAACACAAAAACAAGCTGTGTGGGCAGCAGGTGCTTTGGGTGCGGCAATTGTCCTACCACCCCTGGTTTTTGCCGTTTTGTCGATCGGTTCTGCAAAACCACCCTTTGCACTTTGGTTGTTCTCCGCTTTCCCTTGGGTTGCCATCATGGAAAATACAGCAATTACAACTGTATGTATGGCAATTCTCGGACAGTTCGCCATCCTAGCACTGTTGAATATGCGATTGTCCCGACAGTTGCAACAAGCTGGTGAATCTGCTACCAAGGCGCTGTTAGCCGATCGTCGCGCTTAAAAAAAGCCTTCAGGCGTCAGCAATCATCTGTCAGTTATTTAACCGTAGGGTGGGTTAGGCACCGACAATAATTTCAGCCTTAAAACCGATAATTAATTTGCCGTGCTATCACCCACCATTACCAAAGTTAGAACAGAAAAAACATTTTTTCCAATCAACCCGAAAGAGCCCTTGTATTAATTACAAAAAAACCAGCAAACCTCCATTTTAAAGTTGACATAAATGAGCAAAAATACCATGATAAACCTACGTTTGTTAGACAGATTGGGTGATTGGAATCCGCAACTATACCGAGAAATAAAAGGACGGCTCAAATTTCGCAATTTAGCAGTAGCAGGCGCTGTATCTGTGGTGACGCAGTGCTTAATTTTTCTGCCTTTCTACCTACAAGTTTTTAGCAGCAAAAATTATAGCAATTATTGCCTAAAAGATAAACAATTCCAATGCCTTGTCAATCCTGCCGGTTTCGTTCTTATTGATTGGCAAGATTGGTGGCTGGACTTATTTAATCAACTGAGTATAATTTTCGCATTTGTGCTATTAGTGGGTGGCGTTCATATGCTGATCGGCGATGTGGGCAAAGAACAGCGTCGCGGCACACTTAACTTTATTAAATTGAGCCCCCAATCTAGCGAAAATATCTTAATCGGTAAGATTCTTGGCGCTCCTATTTTACTTTACATTGGCATCCTGCTAGCTATTCCTTTACATTTAGCATCTGCGATCGGAGCGGGCTTTCCTTTCGGATTACTGATTGGCTTTTATCTACTCATAGGCGCAAGTTGCTTCTTATTATACAGTACGATGCTGCTTCAGTCATTCCAAGTGGGATTTTTTACTTGGCCATGCACCTTTTTAAGCTTGATATTTATATCGCCTTGGTTGCAAATTCTCCAGGGTGTTCTCTATGCGGCAAAAAGACAAGATATTTATAACAGCAATTTCCAATGGTTTTATTTACCGATCGGTAGTAACTTATCTCTTCTAATGGGATTTTTACTTCTGAATATAGGATTCTGGGGTTATTGGTCATGGCAAGCATTAAATCGGCGCTTTCTTCAACCAAGCGCTACCTTGATAAGCAAAGGTCAAAGTTATTGGTTAGTAGCTTGTTTGGAACTCTGCATTTTAGGATTTTTTCTAGGAGAAAACTTAAACTCGGTGCATTCTAACGATTATTGGCGTTGGTTTGAGTTAATAGCGTTTGTGGAATGCCTAAATTTATTCTGCTTTATGTATTTAATCGGTCTTTTATCGCCGCAACGCCAGGAATTGCAAGATTGGGCTCGCTACGAACAATTAAGAATAAAAAATGAAAAATTAAAAGTGAAATCGGCATCTGTGAGGTCAAGTTTTTCATCAGGTATTTTTAATCCTTTGATTCAGGATTTGATTTGGGGAGAAAAAAGTCCCGTACTGGTAGCGATCGCACTCAATTTGGTTATCAAAACAGTAATTTGGGGTGGTTGGATTATATTTGTTATCCCAAACGTTTACAAAATTCAAGCACTGATAGTTTTGATTTTGAGTGCGAATTGGATTTTAATTTGTGCGGCGATCGCGCAACAAATGATATTAATGAAAACGCCAAAACGCCTCTGGTGGTCTCTTATTACGATAAATGGATTGATTGTATTGCCTCCGTTAGGTTTTGCTTTGCTAGGGATATCACCCAATGAAATGCCTGGTTTGTGGCTGCTTTCTGCTTTGCCTTGGCTTGGTATGCAATACGCCAGCGCTATCACAATTTTTCTATCTTTGTTAGGTCAGTTGAGCATCCTGGGATTGTTAACGTTACAGCTGACGAAAAAACTACAAAAAGCAGGTGAATCTGCTTCCCAATCCCTTTTTTCAGCACCACCCCCTTTATAGCTAGGGATTAGGGACTAGGGGATTAGGAGAAAGGGAAAAGATTAATTCTCTCCCTCTTCCCTCTTCCCTCTTCCCTCTTCCTCTTCCTCTTCCCTAGACCCTAGCCCCCAGCCCCTAGCCCCTAGCCCCTAGCCTCTTTTTTTTGACTATTTTTTAAGCGCTTTCTTCACCAATTCGGGAATCTGAGAAGGGCGCTGCGCTACGGGAATTTTGACTTTTTCAAAAGCAGCTATTTTTGCTTCTGCCGTGCTAATTTCATCCTCTATAACTGGCTGAGAAACAATCAAATCGCTGGCGCGGCGCTGTCGTTTTACTGTTGGTGCGTAGCGTCCGGCAATGTAAGTAACTACAGGTTTACTAATTTCCTCAGCAATAAAGGGAGCGATCGTTTCTTCGCTATCGCCATCCATTTGTCCTACTAAAACGATCGCTTTGGTATTGTCATCTTTATTTAAAACTGGCAACCAATGGCGAAGAGAAGAACCAACGATCGCATCACTACCAATATTAACGCCGATCGATTGTCCAAATCCCGCTTGGCTTAGTTGCAAAGCAACTTCGCAGGTCAGACTGCCGCAACGGCTGATCAGTCCCACCGCACCGGGAGTGTAAAATTCACTAGGATGAGTGCCCAACAAAATTTTTCCCGGTACGATAATGCCCATACTGTTAGGGCCAACAACTAGAGTTTTGTTAGCATCGGCAATTCTCAGCAGATAAACTATATCCAGAGGTGGAATACCGCTCGTGACGATAATCAGTTGCCTAATATTAGCAGCGATCGCTTCTAGCGCCGCATCCAATACCAAGTAAGGTGGAGTGAAGATTATGCTAGTGTCGATCGAGCCAGTTATTGGCAGTGCTTGTTCCACCAAATCGAACACAGGGATATCGTGTATTGTTTGTCCCCCCTGTCCCGGACTTACCCCAGCAACGACATTAGTGCCGTAAGCTTTCATCTTAGCCGCGTGGATAGCAGCAAGCGGTTCGGTGATACCTTGGATTAAGACTTTACTATCTGGCTTTACATTCATTACAAAACGCCTAACGGTTACACTTACAGGACTTACCCATCAAATGACTGGAAACTCGCGATTTTTCATAGAAACCGGGTTTCGAGGGTGGGGCGTCCTAGTATTATTCAGATTTGGGCTTATTAATAAATTTAACTAATTCTGGGATACTTTCAGCTTGAATTTTGGCTGTTTCCTCTTGTCGGGATTTGATAGCAGAAATTTCCTCGCGTCACAAAGTAACTAGGGAGTTGACAGCACCAACCAAGGCATCTACATTATTGTTCGTTTGTTCTATTTCATCGGCAATGCGATCGATCTTTTCACCAAGCTTATCCAGCATTTCATCCGTCCATTTTTTAACTGCCATATAATCACCTCGTTTATTTTGATTATCCCTTTTCGACAGAACCCAGATCCCCCCTTCCCCCGTTCTGGTCTACCTCTTGGCGCGATTGCACTCAACTGTCACATTAACGAACTTTTTTCCCCATAAATCCGAAACAAACGAACCGCGAAGATAGCGCTCTAAAAGACTTTCTTCGTTTTAGAGCGCTAAGAGAAGAGGAAGAAGATAAAGGGGGTAGCCTTCGCCAGATTTGGTATGACATTTATTTACCCCAAATTTTCTCTCACCCAATTCCTAAAACCTCTAATAGTTGCGCTTCTCCCCACAGTTAGATTTTTTTGTACGTATTCGTTAATCAATTCTATAATAGGAATATCGGGAAAATTTGGACTGCGATCTGCAACTACATAATTGCCTTCTTGCAACAAGTTAATTTCCAAACCGCGTCTGGTATATCGCCACAATTCAGGCACGCTTAACTGTCGATAATTATCAAATTTAGTTCGAGAAGTTATATCAATTTCAATGGCTAAATCTGGCGGCGGATCGACAGTCAAGTCCAAACTATTTTTCCCGATAACAGCCGCATAATTTTGGATATAAAAACAAGTGTCTGCTTCCACTGCCTGCCTCATGCGATCGCTCTTAAAAGTTGTCGAACCCAAAACTTCAAAATCGATCGACATTCCATCTAACAAAATTCTTACCAATTCGCCAATGATTTCTTTATCTTTTTCATGTTCTGGTAGAGGCACCATAATTTCTAACCATCCATCACTATAAGAAAGCCTTGCAGCGCGACTTTCTCCCAATTCCTCTAAAATAGTTTCAAATTGTTGCCAGCTAATATCTTTCAGCAACAATTGTTGCCCTGGTTGTACGATAATTTGTTCCAGAACTAATTGCATCCTTTTCCCCTAACCCCTAACCCCTAACCCCTAACCCCTAACCCCTAGCCCCTACATCAAGAACGCTTACCAGAAGGCTTCGTCAAAGCTACCGCTTGCGATACTGCCTCATCCAAATTATCAATCACAGACACTCCCAGCGCCCCCAAACGCTCTTTTGCCGCGTCTATCTCGCTACCCGCCAAACGCACGACAAAATAGGGGTTGTGACCGTTGCCCGTTTCCGTGCTATCTTGGCGGGGACGGCGCACAGGTCTGCTGGGTAAAGGCGAAACCAGCCCCTCACCGTAATTTCGCTGTACGAAGTTGGAAATAGCATCGGCAAGTTCATCGCAGGAAGTCACGCCACCCAAAATATTCACGAGCAAGACTTTGATACTATTTTCATGTGCGATCGTTTCCAGACCTTTTTCCAAGCGATCGCACAGCGTTGTCGCTACATTGCTGGGAACTTCTTCGCCCACATTCAAGCAGCTAGCTGGCTTTCCTCCGGCTTGGTAAACTGAATCCAAAGTTGCCATCGCCAAACCGGTGCCATTGCAAACTATGCCGATATTTCCTTCCAGTTCCCACAAATCCTCGCTGACCGGTGCAGGCGTTTCTCCACAATGACCGCACAGATGCGGTTTCCCCCGCCTTACTTTGGTCGCCAGTATAGCTAAATCCGGATGGCGTTGCAAAGCACAATCGTTGGCTGTGACCTTACCGTCCAAAGCCATCACTTCGCCATTTGCATTCACACCCAGAGGATTGATTTCCACTAAATCCAAGTCTTTCTGGACAAACAGATTGTACATAGCTTGGAGGATATCGCTGACCGACTGAATCAAATTGCCTTCCAATCCCATCTTCAGAGCTAGCCGTCGAGCGTAGAATGGGGAAAATTCTTGCTCTATTACCACCTGCTGCATTTGTTCCATCACTGCTTCCACATCGATGCCGCCTTTGGGAGAACCCAAAAGCACGGGGCGGCGAAGGGTGTAATCTAGAGCCACAGCCAGATAAAATTCCCTTTCGGCATCGTATCTCGCTTCTGCCAGCAACACCTCTGGGTATTGTCCCATTATGGGCAGATGGAAAATTGTTTGTGCGGCTGCGATGGCATCGATCGTATTTTCTACAAACTTAATTCCCCCTGCTCTCCCTCTTCCCCCTGCTGGCACTTGAGACTTCAGTACCACCGGATAGGGTATTTTCAATCCCTTTAAATCTCTGGGGCTGTCAATTCTTTGGGAGGGCAAAACGGGAATACCGATTTCCCGAAATAATTCTTTTGCCTGATACTCTAATAAGTCCATATCAAAATATTAATTAAAAATCACTGAGGAAAGAAATCTTCTTCACTTTTACTTTACCACTTTTTACACATCTTTGATGTAAATTAGTTAATTTTTTCTTTCCTCTTTAATTTTTAGTTTTTATTTTTCATTTGTTCCTGCCACTCACGAGCTACTAAATCGATGCCATAAAATCTTTGCCAGAAGCGGTCTACCGCCCAAGTCGGCAACACTTTGGTCATAATAAACAGCAGGAATTCGCCACCCGTAGCAGCGATATAGCGCGGACGAGGACGAGGATCTGTAAGCGATCGCACAATTACTTCAGCCACCCGTTCGGATGTCCAAGCGCGACTGCTAGTTTGTTCCTGTAACCCTTCTAACTTCTTAAAAGCAGCGCGATAGGGAGTCTGTTCGGGATCGGGAACTGTTTCCTCAACTCCTTGGGCAACCACATCAAAAAAATCGGTAGTCACCGGCCCCGGTTCGATGACGCTGACCTTGATATTGAAAGGTTCCAGTTCCATACGGAGAGCATCGCTGAGTCCTTCCAAAGCAAATTTCGAGGAACTGTATATACCCCCAAAAGGAAACGCCAGTCTTCCTCCTAAAGAACTAATATTGATGATTCTGCCACCACCGCGATCGCGCATCCCAGGTATCAAAGCGCGACTCAAAGCCAATGGCCCCAGCAAATTCACCTCAAATTGCCGCCGCGCCGATGCAGATGGAATCAATTCGAGCGGCCCCATTTGACCGTAACCGGCATTATTCACCAAAGCATCCACCCTACCGAAACGCAGGATAGCAGCTCTCGCCAAAGCATCCACCTGCTCGATCGACGACATATCCGTAGGGACAACCAAAACTTCTGCCCCTGCTTTGCTACAGTATGTGGCAGTTGTATCCAGCTTGGCCCGGTTACGCGCTGCCAACACCAATCGAATGCCAGGAAACTTTTTGGCTAAAACTTGCGCCAAAGCAGCGCCAATACCAGCAGAAGCGCCAGTAATCAGTACAACTTGTTCAGATAGGGGAGTGTTTGCAGACATCAAAATCGGGGAGTTGCACAAAACGAACGATCGCCTATTCTCTACTGTAAATGGGTATTAAGGTTTTCTGCACCTTTGGTTGCTGAAAATGTAACTCAGATTAAAATTACCAAAAATCATCTATCCCAAGTCTCAAGTTCAAAGTAAAAATCCTCGCATCCAAAATCTCAAATCAAAGGGTGATATCAAATGGAAACAGCAGAACGGAAAAATGATTTACAAACATTGGGGCAACTTTTGCAAGACAGCTTGAACTCAGAGTTAGCAATAGAAGTTCCCATTCAGGTTAAGTGCGTACTTCAGGATGACACTTTGGTGACATTGGCTCAAGACCCCAATCCGGTGATTACCGAAGCGCAGCCTATTTTTAGAGTGCTACAGGAAACTATTGAAGCGCTACAGGTAGCATTCCCTAACCCAGTATGGGAACAAACTCAGCAGGTACGCCTTTTCTTGAGAGCGGCGGGACAAAGGCAACCTTTTGCCGCCCACGAGTTTAAATTGGAAAAATTACCCTTTTGGGAGGATGCCGATCGCAATATGTTTGGATGGGAAGAGGAAAGCGACGATCCTCCCTTATCCCCATACCCCTGGAAATCGATTTTTGATGAAGAAACAGCAGACGATCGCACCGAAGCAGCTGCCGCATCGACCTTAACATCGGATAGAGAATCATCTCGATCCCCCTGGAACTCGATTTTTGATGAGGAAACCGCAGACTCGCCCACCGAAGCAGCCGCATCCAGCTTAAAATCGGAAAAATCCGCTCCGCAACCATCTCGATCGTCCTGGAACTCGATTTTTGACGAAGAAAGTCCAGACCCGCACACCGAAACTGTGCCAGCGTCCAGCTTAAGATCGGAAAAATCGGATACACAACCATCTCGATCGCCAAAAAACTCGATTTTCGATGAAGAAACCCCAGATAATCGCACCGAAGCAGCCGCATCGACCTTAAGATCGAACAGATCCGATGCCATCGAAGATTTACCTTTAGAAGAACCTGCGATCGATTCCAGACCCGACCCCGAAATGCCGAAACGCGATCGAGTTTTGCGTCGCCGCAGACGGCAATTTAAACTGCCCCAGTCCGCATACAAAATTGGGGTTGGAGTAGCAGCAGTAGCAATTGTAGGTGGTATTTACGCTTTAACTCGTCCTTGCGTATTGGGAGAATGTACACCCATCCAAACCGCTAAGCAGCTCAGTCGAGAGTCAGCACAAACCCTCAGAGAGGCAAAAAACGAGCAAGATATCAATCTGGGAAAAGAAAAACTCTCGAAAGCGATTCAGGAGTTGGAAAGCATTCCCCCTTGGTCTGGCGATCGCGCCTCGGCGCAGTTACAGTTGCAAATTTACAAAGGAGTTGTTACTAAAATAGACATAATTTTAAAGGCTATGGATAAGGCAAAAGTTGCCTCTCAAAAAAGCCAAAACCCTCCTCATTCAGTCCAACAATGGCAAGAAATACAGTCAGTTTGGAAAGAAGCGATCGCTGCCGTTAAACAAATTCCCAAAAATAGCTTGATTTATCCTCTAGCTCAACAAAAATTAAACGAATATCAAGACAATTTAACCGCTATCGATCGCCGAGTTAAGCAAGAGCAACAAGCTGAAATCAAACTGGCAAATGGCAAAGAAATCGCTCAATTAGCGGAAGTACGTCAAGGCGTAGCCAAAACTTTAGGTCACTGGCGACAAGTTGAGTCAACTTGGCAAGCAGCGATCGCTTCTCTTTCTTCCATTCCCAAAACCACAACATTTTACCAGGAGGCGCAGCAGTTAATTGCTAGCTATCAGCCAAATTTTGCCGCAGTGCGCGATCGCAAAAACCAAGAAGAGAATGCCGCTAAAATTTACAATCAAGCCATTACAATTGGTGACCTTGCCAAAAATTTGGAGCAACAGAACCAATTGACCCAAGCTGTCGCGACTTGGCGCAGAGCTTCCACCTATGCCCAACAAGTACCTACTGGTACTTATTACTACTCACAAGCTCAGCCGCTGAGTGAAAGTTACATCAATTCTTTAAGACAAGCACAAGCTAAATTGCAGGTAGCTTTAATTGTGCAAAAAGCTACAGGCGATCTCAATAAAACTTGTGCTGGCGTACCCAAAATTTGCGACCATACCGTTAATCTTCAAGGAATCAAGGTTTATCTAACGCCTGCTTATGTCAACAGCGTCAGAAGGACTGCCATGACTGCCGGTTTGAATGGGGACGCTAATACTCTTGCTGGTGTAGACGATCATTTGAAAACCTTACAAGCTGCATTGGAAGCAATTAGCGAAAATGCTCGCGTACCTCTAGAAATTTACGATCAAAATCGTGCTTTAATAGGGAGGTATGTACCAAAACCGAGATAAAGATTATAGCGAGAGGCTAAAAAAGTCAAAAGTCAAAAGTCAAAAGTCAAAAATAAGAGGGGGAGTGGGGTATCGGGAGAACGGGATAGCGGGAGAACGACATAAAGGTCGAAAATATACATATAAATTCCCCCACTTTCTCCTCCCTCTCCCTTTGCATTTTGGCTTTTGACATTCATCTCATGTCCGGTAGCATCGGTTGCAGAAAAAATGCGTTCTTATCTGCGTTTATCTGCGGTAAAAATTTAACCTCAATCTCCCACAGATAATATGAGAGCATCAGTCTTAGACTACCGATGCAACCGGACACAATATAAAAATTCATTTAGCGATGCTTGAAAAAATAAAAGAATTTTGCATATTATTAACCACAGATGCACACAGATAAATTGCGGTGTTCTTAAATTTTTAGTTGTGCATCGGAGTTGAAAACCTGCCGACAAATTCCCTGGGTAATCAAAAAAGCAGTAATCAGGGTAGCGCTTGCCTGCATCACCAAAATCAACATCTGGTAAAATGCAGCAATGAAAGGACTGACACCACCCAATATCTGACCGGTGAAAGTTCCCGGTAATGTTACTAAACCGACAACCGTCATCGTATTTAGGTTGGGAATCATTGCAGCTTTAATCGCTTCTTTTTTGTACTGCGCTACTGCTTGTGCGGGGGTAGCTCCCAAACTGAGGTGAGTTTCAATTTCCAGGCGCGTGCTTTTGAGGCTACTGACGAGACGTTCGCCAGCTAAAGCAGCACCGTTCATAGCATTTCCCAGCACTATACCAGCAAATGGAATCAGAAATTGCGGTTCGTACCAAATCTGCGGTTTAATTACCAAAAAATTGACGTAGACTAGCGTCAGGGCAGTACTGAGTAAAAGCGAACCTCCCACGACGGGTAACATTTGAGGAATTTTTTCGCCAATGCGACTTTTCGCTACCCTAGTAGCAATAATCAGCATGACAAACAAAACCGCGATAACCAGTACGGGGTTTGGCTGAGCGAAAACCACCTCCAGTACAAACCCAACTCCCAGCAATTGTAGGATAGTGCGACCTGTCGCGATCGCCAGAGGCCATTCCAAGCCCAACTTTTCCCAAGCAGATAAACCGATGGCAAAGGCGATGAGTCCTAATGCCCAAGTGAAGTTTGTGGGGTCGAATTTAGCTAAATCCACTGCCTTGGGGGTTTGAGGTGCGATCGAACTATTGGCGATGACTTCCTATTTTACAACGTCATTCGGCGCGGTAATATTTAAAACCGTACCAAATCAAGGTTTTAAAGGCTTATATTTAGCTGCGCCTGGGGCAGATTGTCACAACCAGTTGACAAGAAACTTTTCTCGCCTAAGATAATCTACCATAACCGTTGGAAAATATACACCGAGAAAACCATTCACCTTGCAGAGACAACTGTGGGGCTGACGGGCTATCCGGGACTTGTAGTAGTAAAAACTAAAACTTCGTGGTAGGCGAGTGAATAACATTCCCCCTGTTGACTTGGCACGTCAGTACAAAAACCTTGAGAAAGAAATAAACGCAGCTGTATTGGAAGTGCTGGCTTCTGGCCGATACATCGGCGGTTCTCCGGTGGAGAGTTTTGAGCAACAGTTTGCCAATTACATAGGCGTTTCCCATTGCGTAGCGTGCAATTCTGGCAGCGACGCCCTCTACCTCGCATTACGAGCTTTGGATATTGGCGCTGGCGATGAAGTGATTACGACGCCTTTTACGTTTATCGCCACAGCGGAGGCAATCAGTGCAGTTGGCGCGACGCCAGTGTTTGTGGATATTGACCCCCAAACTTTCAATTTAGATGTTGAGAAGTTGGAAACTGCCATTACCAACAAAACAAAGGCGATTCTGCCAGTACATTTGTTTGGGCAACCAGTCAATATGACCCGCTTGATGGAGATAGCAGAATCTCGCGGTTTGGCAGTAATAGAAGACTGCGCTCAAGCTACGGGTGCAGCGTGGGCGGGTCGTAAAATAGGTAACATCGGACATATCGGCTGTTTTAGTTTCTTCCCCACCAAAAATTTGGGGGCTTGTGGCGATGGTGGTGCAGTAACTACCAACGATCCGAACTTAGCTGGTAAAATCAGAATGCTGCGAGAGCATGGTAGCAGCAGTCGATATTACCACGAAGCGATCGGCGTCAACAGTCGTCTGGATGCTCTGCAAGCTGCTATTCTGCAAGTAAAATTGCGCTATCTCGATACTTGGAACGCGCAACGCACTCAAACTGCAGCACGTTACCACAAGTTACTTGCACCTATTTCCGGGATTTCTTTACCTCAAGCACTCGATGGAGGTGAAAGTGTCTGGAATCAATACACCATTCGGGTAATAGCTGAAGGAAAAAAAGATTTCTCATCTACCAGTTCAAGTGAAAACTCATTCCTGAAAATTCAAAGTTCCTTACGCGACTCAGTACGCAGCCAGTTGCAGAAGCAGGGAATCAATACAATGGTTTACTATCCCCTGCCACTGCATCTCCAGCCCGTGTACGAAAGTTTGGGATACCAACCCGGTCAATTGCCAGCTGTAGAGCAGGCTTGTGCTGAAGTTTTGTCTTTGCCGATTTTTCCTGAATTGTCTTTAGCGCAGCAAGAACAGGTGGTTTACGGTTTGAAAGATGTTTTGGCCGAAACAATGTTTGCTGAGACTTCCCAAGGCTTATGGGCTATGGCGTCGGCGAGAGAAAACTGATGGGTTGTTGACAAAAAACCCGGTTTTTATCAAAAACCGGGTTTGTCGAACTCCTCAAAACAGGGGACTGCGGACTACTAAACTGAAACGCGGGAGCGATTCACCGTCGCCAATGCTTCTACCAAACTGCGGACAGCAGCCACCATAGCGATTTCGCTGTTCAAGCGGTTGACAGCTGAGCCAACGCCGACACCGGCAGCACCTGCGGCAATGGCTAGGGGTGCTGTGACGCTGGATATTCCAGAAGCGCAAAGCACCGGCACGGAAACTGCACGGGAAATTTCATAGGCTGCGGCTAGGGTGGGAGCTGCTTTTTCGATCGTTCCCAATGTTCCGGCATGAGTTGGGGTGGCACTTACTCCACCTTCTGTCTGGATGATATCGGCACCGGCTTTGACTAGGGCTTCTGCCAATTGTACTTGTTCGGACAGTTGAAGAATATGAGGAACGGTCACCGATAAGGTAATCTGGGGAAGGAGCGATCGCGTAGTTTGTGTAATTTCCAATACTTCAGCTGCTTCAAATCGACGCCCTTGCGCGTAGAAACTATCGAAGTTACCAATTTCGATGAGGTCGGCACCAGCTGCTACAGCTGGGACAAATAGCTGGGGTTCGACTGCGGAAACGCAGATTGGCAGATCGGTCAGTTCGCGGCACATCCTCACCAAGTTCGCATCGGCAGCAATATCTACAAAGGTCGCACCACCTTTGTCTGCTGCTTTCACGGTCGCAGCTACTCGTGCGGGATCGAAATTATTCAAGCCGCTAATAATTTTGAGGGCGCGGCCTTGTTCAAAAGCACGCTGTAGTGTGGTATGAATTGTCATGCTGTATGTAACTCCCACTCAAAAATAAGTCAGGATTATTTTTGCACTCACTGAGGTCAGAAACCAGAGCGTCGAAAAAGTCAAAAGAAAGGGGCTAGGGGTTAGGGGTTAGGGGCTAGGGAAGAGAGGAAAGGGAGAGGGAAGAGGAGAAATATTAATTCTTCTGCTCCCCCGCTCCCCCGCTCCACCACTCCCCCACTCCCTGAAGGATATGGTGTCGATCGTTAAAAAATTTTACTTTCTTGGCGTCGTCCTGGTGTAGCAGAATGCAATTCTTAACTGCATTATATGGTTAATCTCTAAGTAGTGTTCTCTGTTTGTGGAGCTAAAGGACACCAGCAATATGTTTGGAGAAGTGTACAAATCTTGCTAATAAACGTTACAATTATTAATATTTCTACCCAGAAAGTGCCATGAAGACCGCTCAGACTTCTACAGATCTTGTGCGTACCTACCTGCGTGAAATAGGTCGGGTTCCCTTGCTCACCCACGAGCAGGAGATCTTGTATGGCAAACAAGTACAGCGTTGGGCAGCATTGCAAGCTCAGAGAGAGGTGCTGGCAGCTGAGTTAGGCCAAGAACCTACTCCAGCTGAGTGGGCGCAACAATGTGGGCTGTCCGAAGCAGAACTCGATCGGCAGATTAAAGAAGGTGAAAACGCTAAGCGCAAAATGGTTGAAGCTAATTTGCGACTGGTAGTGTCGGTAGCCAAGAAGTACATCAAGCGCAATGTTGACTTGTTGGATCTAATTCAGGAAGGCAGCATCGGTATGCAGCGAGGGGTTGAAAAATTTGACCCGACTAAAGGATATCGGTTTTCTACTTATGCCTATTGGTGGATTCGTCAGGCAATCACTCGTGCTATAGCTGAAAAAGGGCGCACGATTAGGCTGCCGATCCACATTACGGAGAAGCTAAATAAAATAAAAAAAGTTCAGCGTCAACTGTCTCAACAGTTAGGACGCGCTGCGACTGCTGCGGAATTGGCCAAGGAGTTGGAATTAGACCCGAAGCACGTCCGGGAGTACCTGGAAAAGGCACGTCAGCCTTTGTCCCTAGATTTGCGGGTGGGAGATAACCAAGATACGGAGCTGGGAGAACTGTTAGAGGATACTGGCGCTTCTCCGGAGGAATTTGCCATCCAGTCTGCTCTTCAGACAGATTTAGAAAAGCTGATGGCGGATCTAACACCTCAACAAAGGCAGGTGTTGGCGATGCGATTTGGTCTGGAAGACGGACAAGCTTTAACGCTGGCAAAGATTGGCGATCTCCTCAACATTAGCCGGGAAAGAGTACGGCAAATCGAAAGAGAAGCATTGAGCAAGCTTCGCAAGCGCAAAGGAGATATAGATGAATTTATCGCCAGTTAGGAACTTGTCATTCACAATCAGAAGAGGTAAATAGAGATATAGCTGTCGCCAATGTTAGGTAGGGGTGGAAAAACCGGAATTTGTGGTTCGGTTAAAGCGACTTCACTGTCAAGAGCGAACTGCTAAATTAGTCTTCAGAAGCAATTAATAATCTGCATCCGAATTTTTGAATAACAAGCTGCTGTTAGCTAGTCAAATAAAAAGCTCCCAACTGCTACAGAGGTAAAAAGTGAACAAATCATCCAGTCAAGGCCCAGAGTTGTTTGGCAATGAGTCGGAGTCAGGTCACAATTGGCTCTGGCAGTATGTCCAGTCTATGAGTCCAGAAACTATGGCACAGCTTTCCAGACCATCTTCCGGAGATGTATATCAAGTGATGGAACGGAATATTATCGGTCTGTTGGGTAACTTACCGTCAGAACATTTTGGGGTGACGATTACTACGAGTCGGGAACATCTCGGTCGGCTGTTGGCTTCGGCGATGATTAGTGGATATTTTCTCCGAAATGCAGAGCAGCGTATGGCTTTTGAAAGATCTTTCTCGGCGGCTGAAGCCAATGCTTCAGAAGCTGAGTAGTAAGTTGGTTTCAGATTGGCACGCGGATATTCGCGATCTGGCCATAATCAACCGATCGGCGGGCTGTGAAATAGCTCTGCCGATTATTTTGATTGGGAAACAAATTTTTAATAGTAAATACAATTATTATAGCAACCTATGAAAGTCAGTTAGGACTTTATTAATTACTGAAACTCTCGCTCTTTCCTTCTTTCCCAAGCCCGAAGCCCTAAACCCCTATCCTCAATCTGTATGTCTTTACCCCATAAGTTTATTGGTGTTGCTGTTATTTGGAACGACCGAGGACAAATTTTAATTGACAAACGCCGTCAGGGTGGTTTAATGGGAGGTTTATGGGAATTTCCGGGTGGCAAAATAGAGCCTGGTGAAACTGTGGAAGAGTGTATCAAAAGGGAAATTTGGGAAGAGTTAGGTATTGAAATTCAGGTAGGGGATCGCTTAATGACGATCGATCACATTTACAGTCAATTTGCCGTCACTCTTACGGTACATCACTGCCGCCACACCAACGGCGAACCGCAGCCTTTGGAATGCGATGAAGTTCGTTGGGTCACATTAGATGAGTTAGACTTCTATACTTTCCCGGAAGCTAACTTTCAGATTATCAACGCGCTGAGAAATATAGTTAGGGGTTAGGGATTAGGGGTTAGGGATTAGGGATTAGGGATTAGGGATTAGGGGTTAGGGGTTAGGGGTTAGGGATTAGGGATTAGGGGTTAGGGATTAGGGATTAGGGATTAGGGAAGAGGAGAAATTTTGAGTTTTGACTTTCATTATCGGTAAACCGGCAATGTGAAGTGAAAGCAGCTTCCTTTGTCGGGAACGGAGTCTACCCAAATCCGACCGTAATGAGATCGAATGATTCTTTGACACAGGGATAGACCGATGCCATATCCATCTAGAGCTTCGTCGCGTTTGAGTCGATAGCGTTCTTCAAAAATGCGATCGCGATTTTCCTCTGGAATTCCGGGCCCAGTGTCGCATACGCTCAGATGTACTTTCTGCGCTGTGCGGTGGAGAACGGAAACTTGAATGGTTCCACTTGGGGGCGTATATTTATTGGCGTTGTCCAATAAGTTTACCAGCACCTGACGCACTCGTTCTGGATCGGCATAAACATAAGGCAGATCTTTGGGAATATCAGTTTTAATCTGCTGGGATTTCATTGCAAACCTGTGTTTGAGGCACTCTAGCACTTCCTGACAAAGTTCTCCTAAATCTACTTTTTGAGGCACTATCTTCAGAGAACCGTTATTTCCTTGCGATCCTTGCAGAATATCGACAATTAGGCGCTCAATAGCGCGAGTTTGGTTCCTGGCTTGTTTAATTAACTGATTTACTAAGGCAGGTGTCAGTCGAGGCGAGTTGCCGTTATTTGGATCGGTGTTGGTTTCTAGGGTTTCTAGTGCGATCGAAGCGGCTGTGAGGGGATTGCGGAGATCGTGGGCCAGCATAGCGATGATTCGATCTTTGAACTGCAATTGCTGTTGCAGTTCCTCTTTTTCCTGTTTGAGGCGAAAAATTTCTTCAGAAATGCGGATCAGTTCTGCAACGTGAGCAAAGGAACGTATATCGGCTCGCTCTGTGCCTGCTGGCCAAGATTCCCCATCTAAGTTCTGATATTCATCCATAGACTGTTTCCAGCGCGGCCACCAGTCTGCCAGTTGAGCGACCAAATTAGTGCCAGCGATGATATGTCGAGGGGGAGGATGAATTTTGATTAAAGCTGGGGTTGCTACCAGTTTAAAGTGTTCGGCTAAATATGGTTGTTCGCCGACATCGACAACCTCTAGCTCAAAAGGATAGTCGTTCTTTAAATCTTCGAGATACTTGTGCAGTCGCTGGATTTGTTCCTGAGAACTGGGACGCTGGTCTACAAATAATAGCAACTGTAGAGGCGTCTGTGTATGAGTAGACTTTTCAGCATTCGCTGCCATGTAATCTCTTTTGAGCATGATGGACAAACTGGTAAAGCTTTTCCAACGGTGAGGACGATCGAACTGCTTGCTTCCAGGCACACTGGTTGCCCTTTAACTCCTACTTATAAGCTACCGTGTTCTGGCGATTTTCGTACCAGATTTTGGTTATTCGCTCTCAAACCTCTATCGAGAGATAGAAGTTATTTAACGAGCCATCTGTTCGAGGAGGTAGAATGCACTCTGGAGGCTTATACTAAGTGCGGAGTCTCGCAGAGAGTGGGTGAGGAATGCTGTTAAACTGGCGGAAGTATCCGTGGCTCTTGGTTGCACTCGGTAGTGCGATCGCATTCTTTGTTTTGGCCCTAACCTTAACGCTGCATCGACACTACACCTTTTATTCCTCCTACGACCAAGGCATTTTCAATCAAGTTTTCTGGAACGGCATTCACGGTCGCTTTTTTCAAAGCTCTCTCTCTTCTCAATTATCTACAAATGTTGTTCACAGTAACGATGTACCGAATGTATATTACCATCGTTTAGGGCAACATTTTACACCCGCTCTTTTGCTGTGGATACCCCTGTACGCTTTGTTTCCCTCCCCAGCAACCCTCACGGTTTTGCTAGTAACTTTAGTTACTGCTGCCGGACTGGTTTTGTATGTACTCGCCCGACAGTATGTTCAAGGGCCCATAGCTGCGGCGATCGCTGGTAGTTTTTACACGGCTAACGCGGTCGTCGGCCCGACTTTATGTAACTTTCACGACATTTGCCAAATTCCGCTGTTCGTGTTCGGATTGCTGCTGGCAATGGAAAAACGCTGGTGGTGGCTATTTGCGGTTCTGGCAGTTTTAATTTTAGCAGTACGGGAAGATTCGGGTATAGGGTTGTTTGGTGTGGGAGTATACATGATACTCAGCAAGCGGTATCCCCGCATCGGTCTTGCTGTCTGCGCTGTCAGCTTTGGGTACACGATTCTGCTCACCAATTTAATTATGCCGCTGTTTTCTGCGGATATTTCCGAGCGGTTTATGATGGAACGCTTCGGTCAGTATGCTGATGGTGATTCCGCTTCTACTTTAGAAATTATCTGGGGAATGGTGAAGAATCCCTGGCGCTTGCTGGTAGAACTGTTTTCGCCTTTTCCTGAGACGATGAAATATCTGTTGGCCCAGTGGTTGCCTTTAGCTTTTGTGCCAGCTGTTTCCCCGGCAGCTTGGGCGATCGCAGGATTTCCTCTGCTCAAACTTTTTTTGGGTCAGGGGGAATCGGTTTTGGCGATTAATATTCGCTATGCTATGACTGTGGTTCCGGGATTATTTTACGGAGCGATTCTTTGGTGGTCTCGACATCCAGAAAAGTTTAAAAAGTTGTCTTTTCGCCGCTTTTGGGTAATCTGCATATGTATTTCATTATTTTTTACCATTACTTCTAATCCGAATCGAACTATATCTTTTCTGGTGCCGGATTCATTTAAGCCTTGGGTATATGTATCTTTGCCTCGCCAATGGCAGCACGCTGGTGAAATTTACTCATTATTGGCAAAAATTCCCCCAAATGCAAGTGTGGCAGCCACGACTTATATTGTGCCCCATCTTTCTGGCCGCCGCGAAATTATTCGCTTTCCAGGATTGCAGTTACGGAACGATAAACGGGAAGTTGTGAATGTGGAATACGCGATCGCAGATCTGTGGCAGTTACGCGAGTATCAAGTTGCCTTCAAGACCGATCGCCAAATATTAAAGGATAGCATTGTCGCGATCGATGGGGTATCTGGTAACCATCTATACGGAATTACCGATTTTAAAGATGGAGTTATTCTATTGCACAGAGGAGTGGCTGACAATCCAGATGCAGTTGCGGCGTGGCTTACGTTCCGCCGAGGGATAGAAGCGATTTTAAAGTAAGCGATCTAAGTGCTAGTTATATGTCGATGACATTTTTGACATATAAATAGATGTATTAGCTACAATTGTCATGCTAATAAGTATTGAGAAATGTGAAAATTAGTAACCATAAATTAAGTCTTCGGGATGGGCAGTAATGAAAATTCTGGTGTTAACTTGGGAATTTCCGCCTCGGATTGTCGGGGGAATTGCTCGTCATGTCGCGGAGCTGTATCCAGAAGTTGTCAAACTGGGGCACGAAATCCACCTAATTACATCAGAATTTGGGGAAGCACCTCTTTATGAAATTGTGGAAGGTATACACGTCCATAGGGTGCCGGTAGGTTGGAGTAACGATTTCTTCCACTGGGTAGCGAATTTGAACAATAGCATGGGCAGTCACGGCGGTAAGCTGATGTTGGAAGATGGGCCGTTCGATCTGATCCACGCTCACGATTGGTTAGTTGGAGATGCGGCGATCGCACTCAAGCATATTTTCAAAGTACCCCTGATTGCAACCATTCACGCTACGGAGTACGGACGTTACAACGGTATCCACAATAACGATCAGCGCTACGTGAGCGGCAAAGAAAAGCTTCTTGTCTATAACGCTTGGCGGGTGATTGTTTGCAGCAACTATATGCGCCAGGAAGTAGAAAGAGCGCTACAAAGTCCTGCTGACAAGATAGATGTAATTTACAACGGCATTAGAGCTGAAAAGAAACCCCGCTTGCACGAATTTAACGCTTGGGATTTTCGTCGCCACTTTGCCAGGGATGAAGAGAAAATTGTTTACTACGTAGGTAGAATGTCTTATGAAAAAGGCGTTCCAGTGTTGTTGAATGCCGCCCCAAAGGTAATTTGGGAAATGGGAGGTAATGTTAGATTTGTGATTATCGGTGGCGGAAATACCAACCATTTGAAAACTCAAGCTTGGAATTTGGGGATTTGGGATAAATGTTGTTTCACCGGCTTTATGTCAGATGCGGATCTGGATAAATTCCAGACAGTTGCTAATTGCGCTGTTTTTCCAAGTTTATACGAACCTTTTGGGATTGTAGCTCTAGAAAGCTTTGCCGCTCGCGTGCCGGTGGTGGTTTCCGATACTGGCGGTTTGCCGGAGGTGGTGCGACATACCAAAACTGGTGTAGTTACTTGGACTAACAATTCTGATTCTTTGGCGTGGGGAATTCTGGAAGTTCTCAAAAATCCAAGTTATTCTCAGTGGTTGGTGGAAAATGCTTATGTGGACTTAGAACGACGTTTCAGCTGGCCTAAGTTAGCGCAGCAAACAGAAGCGGTTTACAAGCAGGTGGTGGAGGAGCGATCGCAAGTCGTGTGGGAGTAAACTACCTACACTCCCCTTATTTTTACCCCACCAATCTTTTCTAAACGGCTTACAGGTGATTTTAAAGGGAGCGTTTTCAAGTACGATCGCTACCTTATAAGTATGACATACTGTAGGACATTGTATGATAAATAGGCAGTATGACGGTGTAAGATATGCCGAAAACACCCGTTACTTTTAGGCTCTCTGACTCGTTGTTAGAAGCTATAGACGCCCAGGTGGAAGCAACTTCTAGCAATCGCACCGATGTTGTCGTCAAGGCGTTAAAGCAATTCTTTGGGTTGGTAGAATCCGATCGCTTTCTTGCATCCCTTGATGTGATACAAAGTCTGACAGAGCGCGTGACGTACCTGGAACAAGTTTCGATCGGCACGGAAAAACTGTCCTCCGATGTCTTACATAGTCTAACGGACGTCAATTATACTTAGTTCAAGAAGTTGAATTACCTCTTTTAACCAGTTTTTTGCATCTTCTTTATTTTTAAACACCCGGTTAGTTATAGTGCTTATTTTTTCGGCAGGAAAATGAGTTTCTGCTACTTGTTCTTTACCTTGAGCGATGACTTTTTTTATATCAATCAACTTGGTGAAAGAAACATAATATTGAATAGCTTCTCGTTCATTTGGAAACCCTCCAAACTTCATGGTTGCCATATAAGCTTTAAGGAAGCAAAATAATTCGTAATAATTATTTTGCTTGGGGCTTCGTTTTTGTTCTTCAAAAAGTTCTAGGCTTTTTTTTAAAGAGTTGTTTTGGGTATTTAAATAGTGTAGACTTCCATCGCTCTTTTCGACAAGTATAGGATAGTTTCCCGCCCGTCTGTAAATATTATTTTTAGTTTCTAAAAAAAGTCTTGTTTGATAACAAAATACCCAACCGTAGTCATTTTCAATTGTAGCTTCGTCAATTACTACCCACTCAAAACCAGGTTTGACGTTAGAATGAGCATTAATTTGTTCTGTTACAAGCCGTTTTGCAGTTTCTTTGTCAATCATAATCAACTCAGTTTTTCTAGTTTAATTAGTCCTGAAAAAGGAAAATTCACTAAAATGATCGAGAATCTGTTGTCCACCTGCTTGTCCATTAAAGAAACGGACTAATCCTTCTTGATTAACTCCATTAAAAAAGGCGATTCCCCACCTTATCGTAGGTATATTCAACAATCCGATTACCAGCAACAGCATCAGTAATTACCACTACCCCAACTTGAATATCCTCAATATTCTTGCTCCCCTTAGTAGTTTAAAAGTCTTCAGGAGCAGACCACTCAAAATCTTCATCTGTAAGGTTACTTAAATCCCTACCAGAAGATTTTATTGAGTTTATAAAGTTGTTTATAGAATTTTCTAATGCCTCATCAACTGATTCTCCTTGGCCTCCAACCCATTCAGGCGAGCCATTTTTAAAATTTTTTATGGCAACATTCACACGTCCTGAGTAATTACCATAATTATCCTGGGTGATTTTTACTCTGAACTGGCAATTTGGCATATATGCAATACATCCCACATAAAACTCAGCAACCACTTTTTCAATACCTTGAATATTTGGTATTTTAATTTCGTTCCAACTCATAATTTAATAACTTTAAACAGTTAATCAGAACCAAAAGATACAATGCGACCATCAGGTGCTAAATCAATATAGCGTCCATTCTTAACATAGCGCTTTGTTCCAGGATTTGCACCATCTACGGGATAACTTTTAGCACGTTTCTGGTTATTTTTAAATTGCTCTGCTTTGTTAAGATACTGTTCTGGGGTAGTAGCATTTATTTCTGCTCCATGTCTGTCGAAGTGATACCTCAATGAATCTTCAGGTGAATCGAAGCTCCCTTTATGCCATTTTTGATCGTAATCAGCATTATGAACCAGCACCCCCAAATCCGAAACAAAGTAAGTGGGAATACCCTTTTATGCTTATTCCCATTTAAAATCTTCCCACGCAACATTTTGCCATTCATAATTTCCATCTTTTAACCATCCTAAACTACGCCAATATCCATGACCATTTAAGTGTTTTTCAAAAACAAACTCAAGGATACTTTCTCCTGTACTTAGACACAAACGTTTTTGGCTAGTAACATCGAACATGAAAAGAGTCAGACTGACATAAAACATATCATCCCCCTTTTCACTTCCTACCATATTTCCACCAATTACGGCTGACCAGGCTGTAGATAAAATAGACTTTTCTAGAATTTTCATCTTGAGCCATTGACCAAAAAAAGGAGAGTTAATATCTAGATTAATTTCTGGCTCTCGCTCAAAATCTTGTTTTATGAGCTTTTGAAAATCTTCTAGGAGAGCGTCTATAATTTCATACCAAATTTCCTTATGATAGGGTTCTTTTGATTGACCTGCATTCCAAAGTTTTGCTTCAATTGATGGCTTCATTTTAAAATTTATCTCCCAATAATTAAGGGATAATCTCGACGTAGTTAGGATTGTTGGCCCACTTATTAGGAGTCGTATAATATTCCCAGTTGGTTATTTGACGATTATCTTTATCAAACCAATTTAATTTTGTAGGGTCTGTTATGTTGCGTTGATTTATAAAATCTTGGCAATCTGCGAGATATTTTTGGTAGCTTTGTGAGTCAAATCCATCAAGATTAAAGTGAATTTCATCAGCCTAACTCATGTTATCAAGGATAAAATTTGGAAAGCAAACCTGCAATTCCTCTCAACACCTCCCTATCGGGTAGGTGTGAGTTTCCTTGCGGGAATAGGTGAAACGATCGCAAATTGCAAATTTGCGATTTCCGATTTGCTTAGCCGACAAGGGAAGCTTGTTTGCGAAGACTGCGAATGGTAGCGATCGCATGATTCACTACTTTATCTATATCATCTGCCGTATTAAATCTACCAATGCCAAATCGAATTGAAGCATATGCGAGTTCTGGCGATCGTCCCAAAGCCGTGAGAACATGGGAGGGAGCAGTTTTAGCAGAAGTGCAAGCCGACCCGGAAGATACCGCGACTATCGGTTGCAAGCCCAATGATAGCGCCGATCCGTCCACCCCTTCTACACTGATATTCAAGTTTCCCGGTAATCGCTTTGTGGGATGTCCGTTCAGAAAAATGACACCCAAGGGTGTCAAATTTTCCCACAGACGCTGACGCAAAGCGGTGAGGCGTTCTGTTTCCGAAGGCATTTCCGCGATCGCCAATTCTACAGCTTTCGCAAATCCAGCAATTTGAGGCACGTATAATGTACCCGAACGCATTCCCCGTTCGTGTCCGCCCCCATGTTGTTGCGGTGCTAACTTTACTCTAGGATTGCGGCGTCTGACGTAGAGTGCGCCGATACCTTTCGGGCCATAAATTTTATGGGCTGTCAGAGACATCAAATCAATTTTCATCGCCTCGACATCGAGAGGAACTTTGCCAATAGCTTGGGCGGCATCTGTATGGAAAAGGATTTGGCGATCGCGACACATTGCGCCAATTTCTGCTATGGGTTGCAATACACCAATTTCGTTATTAGCAGCCATCACTGAAACTAATATTGTATCCGGACGGAAAGCTTTTTCCAATTCTGTTAAATCTATTAATCCATCTTTTTGTACTGGCAAGTATGTCACTTCAAATCCGAGGGATTCTAAATACTGGCAAGGGTCGAGAACGGCATTGTGTTCTGTTTGCACAGTGATGAGATGACGCCCTTTTTGGAAATAAGCTTCGGCGATACCTTTGACCGCTAAATTATTCGCTTCTGTAGCACCGCTGGTAAATACAATTTCCTCTGGTGTGGCGTTAATTGCATCTGCTAAAATTTGCCTTGCTTGCTTAACAGCAGATTCGGCTTCCCAGCCATAAACGTGGCTGTTACTGGCGGGATTGCCGAAGTGTTCCGTGAAGTACGGAAGCATCGCGGCTAACACGCTTTCGTCGAGGGGTGTGGTAGCGTGGTTATCGAGATAAATGGGTCTGGGAGACATAGCGATCGACTCAAAATTCAACTTGTTTCTACAATACTTAAACCTTGACTATTTTATAATACTTTTCTAGATTTAAAAAGTTTAAACCCATCTGTCTCAAAGCACTAAATTTTGAGGAAATTTATCTTAACTTATCCGCACCTCATCTTCACAAAAAGTTACATTTAATCTGCTATATAAAAAGTTTTATACTTCCCGATTACTTACGCACGCAGGGACTACAAACTAGGGCGAGCGCCAGCATAAGCATTTCGCATTAGATCCGATCGCCCTGGATTGAGAAATTTTTGCTTACGGTAATTGCCAAATTTTGATTGTCTTATCTCCAGCACCACTAGCACCGCTAATTAGCGTTTTTCCATCCGGACTGAAAGCGACCGATCGCACTCCATCTGCATGACCGGAAAGGGTTTGCAACAAATCGCCAGTGTTGAGATTCCAAAGTTTCACCTGATTGGATTTATCTCCACTGGCAATTGTCTTACCATCAGGGCCGATCGCCACAGACAAAACCGGGCTTCTATTGGTAATATCGCGCAGAATTTCTCCACTTGCTACATCCCAAACTTTTATAGTGCTATCCTCAGAACCGCTAACTAAAGTTTTGCCATCCGGAGTAAAAGCAACCGACCAAACGGCATAATAACTATGTCCGGAGAAACTACGCAACAGGTTGCCAGTGCGAAGATTCCAAAGTTTAATAGTTAAGTCTTGATTGCCGGTAGCGAGAGTTTCCCCATCAGGACTAATGGCAACAGATAAAATCATGCCCGATCGCGGCGATAGAGTGCGCTCTAATTGTCCGGTTCTGAGATTCCAAATTTTGATTGTACCATCTCCACTGCCACTCACCAAGGTTCTACTTTGAGAGTCGATCGCTACAGAATAAATTCCCCCAAAATGTCCGTAAAGACTGCGCCGCAATCTGCCTGTACGAAGATTCCAAATTTTAATTGTTTTGTCGCTACTGCCACTCACCAGAGTTTGACCGTCAGGACTGAAAGCAACTGATAAAACAGGAGCTTTATGTCCGATTAAAGTGCTTTTGAGTTCACCGTTATCCAAATTCCAAAGTTTGATCGTCTTGTCGCTACTGCCACTAGCAATAGTTTGACCCTCCGGACTAATGGCGATCGCTCCCACTCCCCCTGTATGCTCAGCCAAGGTTTTGGCTAAGGTAAAATTTGTTGAGGAAGTATTTTGCGCCACCAGAGTCCCCTGTTTGGGGTAAAATTCCTGCGCTACTGTCCGCCCATAAATTTGAGTTCCGACTACTGCCAACACCAGCAGGGGAATACTAGCACGCAGATGATTTTGAAGCTTTCTCAAGCCGATCGATCCTGCAAATCTGGGAAGAAGAGGCATAGTCTGTCTCCAAACAATCAACACAAAGCAGTTTAATCAGTTTTGCGAACACAAGCAAAAGCACAAGCGAACAAATAACAACCAACAAGCAACAATGAACAGCGAAAAATTACCAAAAACTAAGGATATGCGACGCGAATTTAGCAGCCGCGATGAATTGCTTGCCTACCTACGAGAGCAATTTCCCGCAGCAGCAGCACGGGATAACTGCATCAGCGAGACAGCAGGCGGACGCAAAGCCGCCGAGAAAGTGCTGCAAAAAGTAGACCCCCCACGTTATGCCAAATCCCGCAATTTTCTCAACGGCGCGGTAACGCGCCTATCTCCCTACCTTCGCTACGGCGTTCTCACTTTAGCAGAAGTGCGCGATTTCGTGTTAAATAAAGTCAAAAATCGAGACGAAGCCACCAAATTGATTAACGAACTAGGCTGGCGCGATTATTGGCAACGGTTGTACGCTCAATTAGGGGATGAAATCTGGAAAGACCGCGAATCATACAAAACCGGCTACTCTGGCGAAGAGTACGCCAACTCCATACCTGATGACATCGCCGCCGGAACTACAGGTTTAGTTTGCATAGATAGTTTCAGCCGCGACTTGGGGGAAATTGGCTACTTACACAATCACGCACGGATGTGGATGGCAGCTTACATAGTGCATTGGCGGCGCGTTCGTTGGCAAGTTGGTGCAAAATGGTTTCTGGAACATTTGCTAGATGGCGACCCTGCCAGCAATAATCTTTCTTGGCAGTGGGTAGCCAGCACTTTTAGCCACAAGCCTTACTTTTTCAACCGCGAGAATTTGGAACGTTACACAGAAGGAGTTTATTGTCGCCAATGTCCTTTTTACGGTCATTGCGATTTTGAAGGTAGTTACGAAGAACTGGAAAAGCGCTTGTTCCCAAAAGCCCAACCGTTTGAAAATCGCAGCGGTAGTCAAAGTTGGCAGCGAGGGAAAAAAGGGGGTCGGGGTTAGAAAGTCAAAAGTCAAAAGTCAAAAGTCAAAAGTTAGAAGAAAAAAGGCACTCAGGTTAAAATGACTGATAGATATCTTTACCAAAGAATCTCAACTTTTTTACATTCGTAGATGTGAAGCATTTGGACGAAAATTTATGTTGAATCGTCTAGATTTTATGTCCAACTACTTCACAAAACAAGATCTGCAAATACACCATAGGTGATAATTTATTTGGATGATAAGTCTGATGAACAATCAACAATCAACTATTAACAACTAACAATTAACAATGAGCAAGAAATCGATCGTCTGGGTGCATGGTGATTGTCTGAGTCCCTATAGCCCCGCACTCAAAGAATGCCCTGATGTAGCGGCGATTTGGGTTTGGGATGATGCTTTGTTGGCAGAATGGCAAATCGGTCTCAAACGCATCGCATTTATCTATGAATGTTTGCTAGAATTGCCCGTGGTTATCCGTCGCGGTAATGTGGCAGATGAAGTAATCGCTTTTGCTAAAGAACATAACGCGGATTTGGTTGTGACGGCAGAAAGCCCCAGCCCTCGGTTTGATGCTATCTGCAAAGAAATTGAGCGTTCTGTAGCGATCGAAGTGTTGGCGATCGAGCCATTTTTAGACTACGATGGCTATATCGATTTGAAGCGCTTTTCCCGCTACTGGAAAGTAGCCGAACAGTATGTTTTTGGCTAAGTAATTTTTCCTGCATTGGCGAAATGAACATTCTGATTCTGGGTAATGCTGAAGATGCTCATGCTTTACATTTAAATAATGTACTGACGAAAATGGGGGTGAGTGTCGATTATTTAGATACTCGGTTGTTTCCCACACAAGTAAAAATAACTTTTCAACCTCAAACTGAAGCGGGATGGTTGCTGCTTCCCAATGGAAGAGAATTGGCTTTTGCAGATATCAAAAGCGTATTTTGGCGTACTTTTTCTGGAGTTAATGTTCCGAATTTACAAAATTCTTATCATCAAACTGTGGCGGTAAACGATTCTATGAGCGTTTTGCGATCGCTCATGCAAGCTTGTCCCGCCAAATGGGTGAATTCTTGGTCGGCATATGAGTTTCACAAAGAGAAACCGTTGCAGCTGCGTAAGGCAAAACAAATTGGCGTCACCATTCCCGCTACGACGATCGCAAACGATCCGAAAAGATTGGTGGAATTCGCGCAAGCTTACGAAAAAGTTATTTTCAAGCCAGTTTATGGAGGTTCGCACACGCAATTTTTGACAGAAGAACATCTAGAACCTAAAAGAATGAGTTTAGCTCTAAATATTTCTCCTGTGACTTTACAAGAATATATCCCTGGCACAAATATTCGCAGTTATGTCATTGGTGAGGACGTTTATGCAGCGGAAATCAGGAGCGATAGCTTAGACTTTCGGGAAGATTCAAAAGCAGAATTAATTCCTGTTGAATTGCCGGAAGCGATCGAAAATCAGTGTTTGGCTATTAGGAAAGCATTTATGTTAGAATGGACAGGTATTGATTGGCGATTGAAGCCTACAGGTGAATATGTTTTCTTAGAAGCTAATTTTAGCCCTATGTTTCTTCATTTTGAGCGAATAACAGGTTTTCCTATCACTCAGAGTTTAGTCAAAATTTTGACAAATTAAATAAAAATATTAAAAGTTATATTTTATCAAAAATAAAAATACCAAACTCATCCACTAGAAAAGATAGGTTTGTTTAAAGGTTTTTCGCATATTTAATTAACCCATCTGGAGGAGGTCAAAAGCCACTCATTTAAGCGAATTTACTAGAGTCACTCAATGAGGCGATCGTATGAACCATCCTTTTGCCTTACAGCTTTCTGAATTGGAAGCTTTGTGGAAATCTCAATCCGTCAATTTTGCCAAACCCGAAAGTGACGAAAATGACGAACCTGTATTTACTACTCTTGCTATAGGAGAAGAAGGCGGAGTAGTTACTACTCAAGCTTTAGAAGAAGAAGGCGGCGTTACCACCGAGGCGTTGGGAGAAGAAGGCGGTGTTACTAATGAAACATTGGATGAACCAGTTAGCGTCACCACCAAAGCTATTGGTGAAGAAGGAGGCGTTACCACTGATGTTTCAGAAGAAGATGATGGAACATTCACTACTTTAGCTTTAGGGGAAGAAGGCGGCGTTACTACTCTAGCTATTGGCGAAGAAGGCGGCGTCACTACCAAAGCGTTAGGGGAAGAAGGCGGCGTTACCACCGAAGCGTTAGGGGAAGAAGGCGGCGTTACCAGCGATGCGATGGGAGAAGTCGGCGGAATTACCACTGAAGCTTTCGGTGAAGAAGGTGGAGTAGCGACGACTTTAGCTATTGGCGAAGAAGGTGGAACAGTAACCACTCAAGCTGTTGGGGAAGAAGGCGGTGCTACTATAGCTTTTGATGAAGGTTTTTATCTGGAAAATTACTCTGATGTTAAAGCAGCTGTAGAAGCCAAAGTTTTTAGCTCTGGGTTAGAGCATTTTCAACTATTTGGTGCAGCGGAAGACCGGAATTTAACTTCACCTTTCTTTGACGAAAATCTTTATTTACAAAGATATGGTGATGTTGCAGAAGCGGTTAGTAATGGAGTTTTTGCATCCGGTTTAACCCACTTTATCGAGTTCGGGTCTGCGGAAGGTAGGTCTGGAAGTGCTTTCAACGAAAAAGCATATCTATGGTTTTATCCGGATGTCGGACAAGCTGTTAGTTCGGGGATGTTTAGTTCTGGTTTGGATCATTACACAAAGTTTGGACAATTTGAGCCAAATCGATATGCTCTTTTCAACGGGAGTAGCGGTAATGACATCATAGCAGGCTTTGGTACATCTAGTGCGATCGCAGGCGTTGGCCTTGACGTTGCAGTAACTGGCGGAATCATCAATTTTAAGGTTCAAAGTCTAGGCGTCGGTGAAATTGATACTTTGATTGGCGGCGCAGGCGCAGACACATTTTTGCTTAGCGTTCCGGCTAATTCAGAGAACGTGATTCCTCAACCTTTATATGTTGGTAATGGTAGCGCTGATTACGCTGTAATTCGCAAGTTCGATATCGGAAATGACGAGATTGTACTCGCGGGACGAGAGAGTAACTATAGGTTGGAAGTGGCGAATGGAAATACCAACATTTTCACGTCTTCTGGAGACTTGATTGGTGTTGTAGAAGGAGTTTCTTCATTAAATGCCTTGGAAGTAAATAGCGTCGCTGGCGCAGTTACTTTACTCAGCGGCTAAATTTCCTTGTTTTTCGTTCCCATATTCTACCTGGGAACGAGAAATAGGAGAGATATAACTCAACAAGCTGTACACTGGTGGAGAGTAGGTTGTTGCTCGATGGGAATTTCGATCGCAAACTCTGTTCCTTGTCCCGCAGCGGAAATACACCGGATTTGACCTTTGTGAATTTCGGTCACAATTTGATGGCTAATAGACAATCCCAAACCTGTACCTTTACCTGTTGGCTTAGTTGTAAAAAATGGGTCGAACAAGTGAGATACTACGCTCTCCGGTATACCTGGACCATTGTCTTTAATGCGAATGACGACATGAAAGTCATCTAACATTTCAGTCCGAATTAAAATCATGTTGGGATTGCGTTCGATATCGGCATATTTCCGCGTCGAGTTATATTCATCGAAGGCATCGATCGCGTTAGCTAAAATATTCATAAACACTTGATTCAATTGTCCGGAATAGCACTCAATAAGCGGTAAGTCACCATATTCTTTAATCACTTTAATAGCAGGACGTTTGCATTGCTTTTTCAAACGATGCTGCAAAATTGTCAAAGTGCTATCTAAACCTTCATGAATATTCACTGGTTTTGCATATGTTTCTTCTACCCGCGAAAAGTTGCGTAGCGACTGCATGATGTCCCGGATGCGATCGGTTCCAAATACCATAGAAGAGAGCATTTTGGGCAAATCTTCAGTTATAAAATCGAGGTCTATTTGAGCGGCGTGTTCTTCAATTTCAACTGGGGGATTAGGATAGATGGTACGATAAAGTTCCAGATGTTTGAGCAAATCGGCGGTGTAACGAATACCGATATGCAAATTGCCGCAGATAAAGGCAACAGGATTATTCACTTCATGAGCGATTCCAGCCACAAGTTGTCCTAAATTGGAAATTTTCTCTGTGTGAATTAGTTGAGCTTGGGTAGTTTTGAGTTTGTGCAAGCTGCGTTCTAATTCTTCTGCTTTTTCTTTGGCTTCGGCGTAGAGTTCGGCTTGGTTAATCGCGATCGCCAATTGATTCATTACAGCAGAAAGCAATTCTACTTCACTCTTGTTCCAAGGTCGAGCCACTTCGGTACGAACGCAATTAATCACGGCGATCGCACCATTGAGAGAGCGGGTCGGCATTGCTAAAATTGAGCTAAAACCGAGAGAAGAAAGCAGATGTTTCCATTCAGGCTCGCTGACATTTTCTACATCATCAATTTGCAGTATTTCCAAGCGTAATAGCTGCTCTGCCAAAGCACCTATTTTGTGTGCCTTATAGCGCCCTCTTAAGTCAGGTAATTCTGAATGGCGAGCTTCTTTCTCTACATCCCAATAAGGTTCTGATGTCTCGTGTAAATACCAAACAAATTGGCAGCGATCGAGCAGTAAAAATTGCTGGATTTCTTGTACTGCTGTTTCAATTACGGTATTGAAATCTAAAGAATTGCGAATTTGGTTAGTCAGGCGATTTAACAGCTTTTCTCGTTGAACTTGTTGGGTCAGTTCAACTTCTGCTTTGACGCGACAAGTAATATCAGTCGCTGTACCGATTAGACCGAGCTTCTGTCCGTTTATATCTCGCAACGGTGTTGCTTTATTTTCAAAAATTACGCTGCCAAAATCGGTTATCCAGCTTCCTTCCGCACCTGCCAAAACATGGTTAATTTGCTCTAAAATATCCGGTCGATCGACATACAAGTCAAACACCGATTGTCCGACTACCTCTCCCGGTTTTTTGCCTATTGCTTCTAACCCTTTACCTTCCGAGAGGATAAAAATTCCGTTCTTATCGATCGCATACAAAATTATAGGAGTATTTGTTATTAGTGCTTTTAAATGTTCTTGACTTTCTCTCAGGGCTATTTCGCTTTGCCTGCACTCGTAAATATTAGCTATTAAAGCTTCTACTTCTTCCTCTTTACTGGGGAAAAAATCGGCATTTTTGTGATAATTATTATTTTTATTTTCCGCAATAACAATTTTTTCTGCAAATAATATTAGCCCTCCAAAATCACCTTTTTTTAAAGGGTTTTTGCCGTAATTATCCTGAAAATCGGAGTAACTTTTTACATACCAAGGTTGAGCTTCCCACTTGATTTTATAGCGGATGTCTGATTTTTCCTGGGGTAATTCTTCCTCCCATGTATGGACTATTCCTGTCTCGCAACGCTGATAAATTTCTTCCCAGTGTTCCGGGTCTCCTCCATAAACTTGATAGTGAGATTGGCCAATAATATTTCCGTCTTTAAGTTGGTAATCTTTTAACCAGCGTTTGCTGACTTTGACATAGCGCATCTGCGAGTCGAGGATGGCAATTGCCGCTGGTGCGTCCATAAGCTGCTCAAACATTTCTTCATAAGGCAGCCGGATCTTATGATATTCAGTCTCCTGCTTTTTTAACGCTTTATAAGTCATGATGTTATCTTCGTAACTAAATGGACTTTTTATGTGGGTTTTAAACCAAATAAAATGCACCCCATCTTTGAAAAAGATTCTTTCTATGTCTTAAGCTATAGGTATTTATTCTGTTCTCTGTCTAAAGACAGATTTATTTAAGGCTAGGAACTGGAGAAGCTTGTCGTCCATTCCCTAGCTTTGCAATGGATGTTTATTTCTGCGTTTACTTGTTTATTGAAGTAAAATTTGAGCATCTTTTTATGTAAAAATGTGATTGGCGATCGGCATTATGAACCATGAGCGGCTATGGGCAGTCCCATGACGTGAAAAAATTTTTTGTAAAATGGACAACTTATCGCCCATATGGTAAAGATGCTACCGGGTGGGAAAGACAAGACTGAAAAGTCAAAAGCGAAAATTCTTTTTTTCACTTTCTGGCTGTTCCTTAATCCCGATTACCCTTTTAAATAACTGCTCTGTTAAGTATAATACCAAATTTAGTTGCACGGTTGTGCTAGAGTACGATTTTTTTAAAAGCTGGGTAGAAGAGCCAAAAGTAGATCTAATAATAATCTAAAGCATAAATTACCTTGCCATCTCCCCGAAAGCGCTCTCCACCAAAAGAGATCGATCGCTCACCATAGGTAGCTAGCTGCGTACTGCTGTTGTGAGGTTTGCAGGCACACTCCAGGCCGATCGCTTTTTACAGCAATCGCATCCAGGCTATTTTGTCTGCCTGTAAAGCCATTCTGCTTCCGCAAGAGCGAATCTGCCTGCGGAAGGCGTCCCGAATAGGCGTACAAATCCGGTTAAACAGCGCATCTTTTTGTGCCTTTGTGGTTGAAAATTTTACCAATATACTCGAAAGGCCAATTTGATATTAACGATCGGACATGAACATGGAAACATTGAAAGGACGAGATTTACTGAGTCTGGCAGACCTGAGTGCAGACGAGTTACAGGAACTCCTGCAATTGGCAGCGCAGATGAAAGCAGGAAAGGTAAACTGGCGGTGTAACAAAGTTTTGGGGTTGCTGTTCTACAAAGCTTCCACGAGAACGCGGGTGAGTTTTTCGGTAGCGATGTACCAATTGGGAGGTCAGGTGATCGACCTCAATCCCAATGTCACGCAAGTGAGTCGGGGAGAACCTTTGGTGGATACGGCGCGAGTTCTCGATCGCTATTTGGACATTTTGGCGGTGAGGACGTTTGACCAAAAAGATCTGCAACTATTTGCTGACTGTGCCAAGATTCCAGTGATCAACGCTCTCAGCGATACGGAACACCCCTGTCAAGTTTTAGCAGATTTATTAACGGTTCAAGAATGCTATGGCTCAGTCAAGGGTGTGACTTTGGCATATTTAGGCGATGGCAATAATATGGCAAATTCCCTGATTTTGGGTTGCGCGATGATGGGGATGAATGTGAGGGTTGCTACACCGCCGGAATACCAGCCAGATCTTGCCATTGTAGAACAGGCACGAGCCATTGCGGGCGATTCAGCACAAGTGATGCTGACAGATGACCCTATTGCGGCGGCAAAGGATGCTTGCGTGCTTTACACTGATGTCTGGGCTAGCATGGGTCAGGAGGATTCCGCTAGTAGCCGCATACCCATTTTTCAACCTTATCAGGTCAATCAAGAATTGTTGAGCATTGCTGACAAACACGCGATCGTTCTTCACTGTCTACCAGCTCACCGTGGCGAAGAAATTACCGATGAAGTAATCGAAGGTTCCCAGTCAATGGTTTGGGATCAGGCAGAAAATCGAATGCACGCGCAAAAGGCGCTGCTTGCTAGTTTACTAGGGGCTGACGATTAGGGAAAAGTCAAAAGTCAAAAGTCCAGGACTTACGCACGAGAATCTTAGAAACCGGGTTTCTGCGTAGATTGTCAGCTTCAAAGCGACGATTTTTCATAGAAACCCGGTTTCTTTGCGTAACAGAAACTGCAACAACGTCGCGCTCAGGCTGGTTCATGAGTAGCGTTTGTCGCTTTACGGCGGAAGAATTAATATTTTCCCTTTTCCCTCTCCCTCTGGGTCTTATTTTTGACTTTTGACTTTTGACTTTTGACTTTTAGAAAGAGACTGGACAGATTGGGGGTTTTAATAGTACGAATGTTCTAAGAGGAAAAGTTATGAGTTATGAAATTAAAACTCATAACTCATAACTTCTAACTTCTAACTCTGTCCCTAGCGTATTATGGAAACTCTCACAGAAGCTCAAAAGGAACTGTACGACTGGCTGGTGGAGTACATTCGCCAGCATCAATATGCTCCTTCGATTCGACAAATGATGCTGGCGATGAACCTGAAGTCGCCCGCACCGGTACAAAGTCGTCTGGAACATTTGCGAAAAAAAGGATACATTGAATGGTCTGATGGAAAAGCCCGCACGATTAAGATACTGCAACAGCGCTCGGAAGGTGTGCCGATTTTGGGTACGATCGCAGCTGGCGGTTTGGTGGAACCGTTCACCGATGCAGTAGAAAGACTGGATATTTCCACTGTGTTATTGCCAGACAAAACTTTTGCACTGCGGGTAGTCGGCGACAGCATGATCGAAGAGCTGATTGCAGAAGGGGATGTGGTGATGATGCGACCGATATCAGATCCAAATCTGGTCAAAAACGGCACAATTGTAGCGGCAAGGGTGGAAGGAAAGGGCACTACCCTGAAACGCTTCTACAAGAGGGGCGATCGCATCACCCTTAAACCTGCCAATCCCAAATACACACCAATTGAAGCTCTAGCCGATCAAGTGCAAGTACAAGGCGTATTGGTTGGTGTCTGGCGCGGTTACGATCCACCCGCCAAATCATCAAGCAGGCGAAGATAGGTATCTCTCCGGACAGATGTTCTTTCTTGTGGGAAGATAACACAAAGTCTACAAGTTTTGTGTAATCGCTCGTGAAATCAACTCTTTCTTTTCTACAAGTTTTTGGGAGCCGCAAGATGGCGGCTCTTTTATTATTGGGATTTTCGGCAGGAATGCCCTTGTTCATGACAGGCACTACTCTGCAACCCTGGATGAAGGAACAAGGCGTAGATCTCAGTACCATTGGGTTCTTTAGTTTGGTGGGTTTGCCCTACTCGTTGAAGTTTCTGTGGTCGCCTTTACTCGATCGATTTGTGCCCCCATTTTTGGGAAGGCGTCGCGGCTGGATGTTTTTAACGCAATTGCTTCTAGTGTTGGCGATCGCAACTCTAGCTATCCAAAAACCGGCCCAAGCTCTACAATTCGTAGCTCTCAACGCTGTATTGATTGCTTTCTTCAGCGCTACGCAAGATATCGCTATTGACGCATATCGCACCGACGTTCTGGAAAAACTAGAACTCGGAGCTGGTGTAGGAGTTTACGTTTTAGGTTATCGCATTGCGCTGCTAGTCACAGGTTCGCTGGCATTTATCCTTGCCGATCGTCTGCCTTGGCCTGTAGTTTATTTATTGATGGCTGCTTTTATGACGATCGGTTTGGCTGCCTCGATTTTCGCACCAGAACCCGTCTCGGACAACATACGACCGCCATCATTAGAAGAAGCAGTCATATTGCCATTTTTAGAATTTTTCCAGCGTAACGGTTGGTTGCAAGGTGCATTAATTCTGTTATTCATAGTTTTCTACAAATTCGGGGATTCTTTACTTAGTAATATGTCCAGGCTGTTTTTGCTCGATGTTGGCTTTACCAAAACCGACATTGGCGCAATACAGGGTGGTATGGGTTTGGTGGCGACAATTGTGGGAACTCTAGCAGGTGGCGCAATTCTCAGCAAAATCGGAATTAATCGATCGCTTTGGCTATTCGGTGGCTTGCAAGCATTAAGTAACTTGGGTTATTTTGCCATATCCCAGCTAGGCCAAAATTATCAGATGTTGGTGCTGACTATTAATATCGAAAACTTCTGTGGGGGATTGGGAACAGCAGCTTTTCTGGGCTTTTTGACCACTCTTTGCAACCAGCGCTTTTCTGCTACTCAGTATGCTTTGCTTTCTAGCTTTATGGCTTTCAGTCGCGATATCTTGGTAGCACCAGCCGGTTCGATCGCACAAAGCACTGGTTGGTCTGTATTTTTCCTCATCACCATTGCTGCGGCTTTACCAGGTTTACTGTTGCTGCCGGTGTTTGCGCCCTGGAATTCTGAGCCTGTAGCGATGCCAAGACCCGGACTGGATGATAAGCCCGATTTTGATGCTTAGCTGTAAACTGAAAGAAAGAGCGTTACAATTCTTGAAAAATCTCTCGGCAATTCACCTTTAGCTAGGTTTATCCAATCCCAAACATGGCTTTCTTCCGTGCATACGTGACTCCGTTTTTGATTCTGCTGGTATTTTTAGTGGCTTTGGTCGCCGTCAGCGCTCGGATCTTTTTGCCCTCCGATATGGCTGCACCGGCACCGATTGAGGAGGTGGGTGCTGCTGATACATTGGGGTGGGCAATGCCCACCCTACAGGCTGAGTTATAAATGCTGCTGCTCCCAGACTATCAGCTTTATGTTGGGTCAAGTTTGGATCGATCTGTGCTGGTAAAGTTTATGCAGCAAACTTACCAGGAGCTTTTTCCAGGTGGCAATATTTCCCATTTGGCTGATACTGTCGATCGATATTTTTCCAAAGATACGCCGCTTTGGTTAGTGGAATTTTTAGATAAGGGGGAAGACGATCCCGATCGACTTCCCAGCAATAAAAATTCTTTCTTACCTTCCCCCCGTGACGGGGGGATTGAGGGGGGTAAGGAGAAGCGAGGATACTCGCATCGGGTAGCTTGCTTGTGGATGGGTAATGCGATCGATCAGGTGTCTGGCGATCGTCATGCCCATATTTTTTTGCTTTACGTACTGCCAGAACATCGCCGTCAGGGTATCGCTACAGCTCTGATAGGGCTGGGTGAGGAGTGGGCCAAAGCAAGGGGCGATCGCCAAATTGGTCTTCAGGTATTTCTTGTCAACCAACCTGCTGTGAATTTATACAGCAAGTTGGGCTTCCAAACACACTCCCTTTGGATGGTTAAACCTATCAAAAAGATGCTGAGAACCCCCGCGTTTCAACCGGGGGATGAAAGCTAGGACAAAGCTTTAGCCCGTTGTGTGTCCGGGTTACTTTCCCTTTTGCCCTTCAATGTATTTTTTCACGATCTCGGTTGAAACCTGTTCAGTGGTGGCAACGAAGTAACTTGGGCTCCACAAGCTTGGCAGTTTTTTAAGATGAGGAAATTCGTCTCTAAGTAGCTTAGAAGCCCGTCCTTTGACCAATCGCGCAATTTCAGCAGCTGATTCGTTGGTAGGGGCATTGATGAAGAAGTGAACACGATACCGGCATGATTTCCAGTGCAATTAACTTCCAGTTGTGTTCTTCAACCAAACCGAAAATTATTTGCGGCAATCTAGCTGCTACATCGTTTGGGAACAAACACGAAATGATAGTTGATTGACGAAACAGATCCTTCAGTTCGCCTGTACTCATAATCTTTGGGAGAAAGTTTAGTCATGCCTAATATATTGTTGCTGATTATTGTTTGATAACATATAATAACAACAAAAGGTAAAACGATGTTTGGTTGTCAGCAAGTTTTAATCAAGCCAGATAGAGATCTAAAAGCGGTTCTTGAGTTCATTTGTGGAGAGTCCAACAAACTGCACAATTGCGCGATTTACTATGCTCGTCAGATGTATTTCAAGGCTGACAAGTACGTTAAGCCGTTCGACTTGAACAATGAGCTTAAACGGAATCCGCACTACAGCGCGTTATGCGCTCAGGCTGCACAGCAAGTCTGTGGTGCGGTTGGAGAATCAGTTAAATCCTTCCAGGGGTTGTTAAAACTGTTCAATGAGGGTGGATTAGCCAATCGTCCGAAGTTCCCTAACTACCGAACAAAAAACGGATTGCACCTGATTGCATACCCGAAACAGGCACTCGGTAAAAAGCTGGTTGATGGGCAAATTGCGATCCCATTGGGGCGGAGGGTTCAAACATGGTTTGGAATAAAGAATTTTTTGCTGACAATGCCGTCAAACCTTGAGTATTCCGATATTCGAGAGCTGAGAATCCTTCCCCGTAATGGGTGTTTTTATGCTGAGTTTGTCTACAAGGTTGACGCTGTTGACGCTCTTCTAGACCCATTGAAAGCATTAGGAATTGATTCTGGCTTGAATAACTGGCTAACCTGTGTGAGCAATGTCGGTACTAGCTTCATTGTGGATGGTTTGCACCTTAAAAGCTTGAATCGCTGGTACAACAAGCAGATTTCAACACTTAAAGATGGAAAGCCTCCAGGGTTTTGGAGCAATCGATTAGCTGCAATCACCGAGAAGCGTAATCGCCTCCTTCGTGATGCAGTGAATAAAGCCGCTCGGCAAGTAATTGAACACTGCGATAAGAACGGTATTGGTACAGTCGTTTTCGGTTGGAACAAAGGGCAGAAAGACTCTGCCAACATGGGAGCCAAGACGAATCAGAAATTTGTTCAAATTCCTACCGCACGTCTCAAAGACCGAATTAAGCAATTGTGCGAACACTACGGCATTCAATTTGTCGAAACTGAAGAATCGTACACTTCAAAAGCTTCATTCGTGGACAGAGACGAGCTACCTACGTTCGGTGAAAAACCTGAAGGGTGGCAAGCCGCTGGAAAGCGAATCAAAAGAGGTTTGTACCGCACTGCTCAGAACTGGTACATCAACGCAGATTGTAATGGCGCTGCCAACATTCTGCGTAAAGTAAGCATGACGTTGGGTTTAGACCTTAACGGAGTGTCTAGGGGCGCTTTGACTCGTCCCACCCGAATTTCATTTTGGGTGACAGCTAAAAAGACCCTTATAGGGACGGGTTTACCCTCCCTCGTAGCATCTGCTTAGAATCCCCGGTCTTTCAAGCCGGGGAGAAGTCAACTTATAGTTCATATAGCTAGGGCGTCGGGCGTCGGGCGTTGGGGAAGAAGTAGCTATAATCAAAGGTTTCAGGAATCAAGAACGTCCTAACATGAGCAGTTGCTATATTTCACAGTCGATCGCTAATGGCTAATTGTTCGTGGCGATTAACTATTAGCCATTCTCTGTAAACTATGAACTATCAACTACGACACCGACAACAGCCTTACCTTTTTTTGCCACGTCCAAAGCCTTTAGATGATTTCTTAAGTTTGCTCTTGGAACCTTTTGATTTAGGGGTGAAGATTTCATCAACAGGCTTTGGTTCTTTTTCTGTCTCAGACTTCGGCTGAACTTTTTCCTCAACAGAACCAGTCCAAACAAATTGTCTGCCGCAGTCTTTGCAAAGGTACTTTTGTTTGTCCTTTTGACGGCCATTTTTGCGAACATCAGTAGAGTTACATTTCGGACAAGTAACTGTAAGGTTCTCACTTTCCGATGCTTCGCTCTCCGATCTCGGTAATGTTTCTACTTCAGAAACTACCAATTCTTCCCTATCATTTGTGGCTGTTTGATTTAACTCTTCTCCTTGTTCTTCTTGTCCAGCTAAATCTTCTCTTTCAACAACAGGTACGGCATCTTGAATTTCTGCTGCTGCCGTATCCGCTGCGGTGATGGCTGCCTCATTTTCCACAGGTGCAGTAGCTAAGCTTAAATCTGCTTGCTGAGTTTCTGAGGCAGAGACATCCTCAGTTTCAACAACTGTTGTGTCAGTTTGACTTAAATCTACCGGTTGAGTTTCTGGCGCAACTAAATCTTCCGTTTCGACAACTATTGTTTCGATTTGACTTAAGTCTATTGACTGAGTTTCTGGGGGAGAGACATCCTCAGTTTCGACAACTGTTGTGTCAGTTTGACTTAAATCTACTGGTTGAGTTTCTGGCGCAACTAAATCTTCCGCTTCGACAACTATTGTTTCGATTTGATTTGAGTCTATTGACTGAGTTTCTGGGGGAGAGACATCCTCAGTTTCGACAACTATTGTTTCGATTTGACTTAAGTCTATTGACTGAGTTTCTGGGGGAGAGACATCCTCAGTTTCGACAACTATTGTTTCGATTTGACTTAAGTCTATGGGCTGAGTTTTTGGGGGAGAGACATCCTCAGTTTCGACAACTATTGTTTCGATTTGACTTAAGTCTATGGGCTGAGTTTCTGGGGGAGAGACATCCTCAGTTTCGACAACTATTGTTTCGATTTGACTTAAGTCTATGGGCTGAGTTTCTGGGGGAGAGACATCCTCAGTTTTGACAAAGGTTGTTGTCGGAACTTGACTTAAGTTAACTGCGGTTTCTGGGTGAGGGACAGCTGACTTATTCTCAACACTTACCTCTGTCAGCGTTGGTGCTTGAGTAACTAAATTTTGAGTGACCGGAGGAGGAGGTGGCGTCCAGTTGGGGTCAGGTTCGGGAATTTTAGGCGCTATAATAAGCGGTGCGGCTATTTTGTGGTTTGCTAAGCGGCTGATGCGATCGCCTATATTTTCTTGAATGTTATAGGCGGCTGGCAGGACGGTATGCTTAGAAACCGCTGCACGCACTAGCGCCGCCGCGTGTTCTGACGGATCTGGGCTTGGCCCTGGATCGGGTGCAACAAAAGATGACTGTGCCAGCTGTGCTGTATCAAAGTTATGTACTGGCGGTACGGGAAGCGGCTGATGCACCAATCGATTGAATCGCTCATGTTGCCCCTGCGGGGGAGCGAATCGGATCGCACGAGCTAGCTGCCGATAGGGTTCTAAGTGATCTGTCACATTACACTCCTGCGCTTGAGGGTCTTAATTTAATTAGCCCTTTATGTGGTGTAATATACCAAATTTAAGTTTTGTATATTAAAAAACTGCGTTATAATTTTAAGTTTCTTAACTTTTCTGAGATGCTGAGTCTGCCTGACGGCACCCTACACCCCACACCCAATACCCACCGCGAAAAAACTGGTGGGATTGGCTCTGATTAAGGTAGTTTACAGTTATGTATGACGATGACGACCTAACCCTACTAGATCCAGAGATTGACTTAGAAAGTCCCCTCGATCGACTGGAACCTCTGGAAGAAACAGAAGTTGCCAAGCCAGATCCAGAGGCTATGCTGGCGCTGCTGACGGCACAAGATACGCAGCAACGGATGATCGCGACGCGGGCTTTCTGCGAACTTCAGGACGATCGCGCTATCCCGCATTTGATTTGCTTACTGACAGATCCCTGTCCTTTGGTACGGGTGAGTGCAGCTTATGCACTGGGAAGAAACCCCAGTCCAGATGCAGTTGAGCCTTTAATCTCCCAACTAAATCGGGATTGGAATGGCTATGTTCGTAAAGGCATTATCTGGGCTTTGGGAAATTGTCGAGATCGGCGTTCTTTGCCACCTCTGATCGACGCCCTCAAAACAGATATTTCTGCGGTACGTTTGTGGGCTGCTAGCGGGTTGGCACAAATGGCTGAGGTAAGCTACGAATCAGTAATAGCGGGGGTGCCGCCGCTGATTGAAGCTTTAATTCAAGATCCGGTTGCTGCTGTACGCAGTAACTGTGCCTGGGCGTTGGGACAACTTTGCCGCGAACTGCCTTCTAACGTTGTTTATGCTGGTGCGATCGACGCTCTCATTATGGCGCTAGAAGAAGATGTCGATATGGGAGTCAGAGAAGATGCTAAAGCTTCTCTGTTGAGAGTTGGCGATCCTCGCGGACTGCAAGTGATTGAAGGGCTGCAACAGGAAGGATTAGTAGGTTGAGTCGGTCACTTATGATTCGATCGACTCAATGTACTGGCTATCGATGAGGAACGCTCCTCTGGCAAAGCGAACGCCCCAATAACCGCCCGGACGGCGATCGATCACTATCCCTTCTTCGCCAAGGCGAATCACGTCGCGAGGACGCAGCATTGGCATTGGTTCGGCTGTTTTGACGTAAGGTGGTAATGCCACCACTCGGACTTTTTTACCAACGGTAAATTCTTTAGTCATTGGTCAATGGTCAGTGGTCAGTGGTCAGCGGTCAGTGCAAAATTCAAATTTTAGATTTCAAATTTCAGATTTAAATTTAATCCAAAATCCAAAATCCAAAATCCAAAATTCTCTAGGGTGCTTGCCAAATTTTTTGATGATATTTTTCTAAATCTGCATAAGGGTCAACGGCGGGGTGGTCATGGTCATGGCTGTGGTTATGATGACTGTGGTGCGCGTGATTATGGGCAGAATCATCGTGAGAGTGATCGTGAGTATGGTGATGGCGATGTCCGTGTCCGTAATGGAAATGATCGTGGGCGTGAGAATGTCCGTTGCTGGAGGAATTAAATGCTAGGCGGAATTTGCACATTTCGCAGTTCATCTGCACTTGACCTAGCTGAGTTTCAATTTCCCGTTCTCGCAATACCCTGAAAAGTTGGGGATGAAGCCCCATTTCCGGTAAGCAAGTCATGGCAATATGGGGATATTGCTCTTGCTGTTGGGCGGTGATATCGAAAATCTTTTTAACCAGAAGTCCGGTGAAGAGGAAGTACGGTAAAACTATAATCCGTTTGGGTTGGTAGAGTCTGGCGCGACGGAAACCTTCTTCCAAACGGGGATGAGTAATGCCGATAAAGCAAGTTTCGACTGTCAGATAACCGCTGCCTTCCCAAAGGATGCGGGCGAGTTTGTATACGTCGCCGTTGGCATCCGGGTCGCTGGAACCTCGACCGACAAATAGGAGGACGGTATCTTCTCGCTTCCACTCCGGTCGATCGAGTTCGGCAAGGCGCTGACCCCACAATTCTAATATCCCTGGCGTGACGCCAAAATGACGCCCGTAGTGAATCTTTAGCTGGGGATGCCTTTGTTTTGCCCGGTCTAATTCGTTCGTGATGTCAAACTTGTTGTGCCGAGCTGCAAATAAAAGTATTGGCAAGGCTGAAAGTTCGGTGTAGCCTTGTTCGACGCATTTGTCTATTCCCTCTTGAATTGTAGGGCCGGTCAGTTCCAAAAAGCAGGGTACGACGGGACGAGAGGTGTCCAAAGCTTGATAGGCGGCGGCAAATTCTAGAAAACTCTGCCTTCCATCATCATCTCTGCTGCCGTGACCGATCGCCAGTAGAGGACGTTGCAGCGGCAGAGGTGGCAATTCTAAGGACTGGGAGTTAGATAAAGAAGTCGGACTGGATGAATTGGCAGCAAACATTAATATAATCCTTTCCCGTGCGAGGCAGGAAATTATGGTGGACAGTTGCAGGTAGGCATTCTGGCTTACGAAGCAGTTGACGCTCGCTTACAGCTGCCGCACAGCCTCGGAGTTACACCGAAGTTTCCCTACTGTGTCAAGTTTCAAACACGCTTTGATATATTAACCGATCGCGCTGCTGCCCAAAATGCGGGGGAGGGGGAGTAAGTCAAAAGTCAAAAGTTAAAAGCCAAGAGGAAGAAGGGATATGGGGGACAAAGAAAAATTTTCCTGGCAAGCAACTACTGACAAGAGATCCCAAAGAGGGAATTTTCAATCCTCACGCTCGTATCATTCTCACCTGGGATAATGGAGTGAACCTTTCCCTGTAGCATATGCAACAATCATATTAATGCCATCGAAATTGAAAAACTTTTTCTTGTGCCTCAATTAATTAAATTCTCCAGCTTTGCTAAGTTGGTGTTCCTCTTATCGCCCATATACATAGTTGATGAACTTGAGCCAATAGTTGCATAATTAATACCAGAATACAAGCAGGAGTGATGGGGAAACGGGATAATCTGCCTTCAAAATGGCCAGAGCGTCTCCTCGTACACGACGATCGTAAATCTATTTTAACTTCTCTGGAAATACAATCTATTTTTACGTTTGGCTTTTTCAATCAACTCAATCCATTTTAGATTAAGTAGTGATGTTGGAAGTTCCCGGTCTTAAGTACATTTGCGATTACATTAGCGCGGCTGAACAATGTCAATTGCTGGATACGATCGATCGTCAAGTCTGGTCAACAGAATTAAAAAGAAGAGTTCAGCATTACGGTTACAAATATAATTATCAAAAACGCTCGGTTGAATCATCGCTGTATCTGGGCGATTTACCGGATTGGTTACTGAGTATTGCCAAACAACTTTATACAGACAAGTTAACGGAAAGTTTACCGGATCAAGTAATTATTAATGAATACGAACCCGGTCAGGGAATAGCTGCACATATCGACTGCGTACCCTGTTTTGGCGAAACGATTATTTCATTAAGTTTGGGGAGTGTCTGCGTGATGGACTTTACTCACAGTCAAACGAAACAAAAGATACCCATTTTGCTATTGCCGGGAAGTTTGCTTATCTTACAGAAACAGGCTAGATACGAATGGCAACACGGGATTGCACTTCGTAAGAAAGATAAGTATAAAGGCAAGGAATTTGTAAGAACGAGAAGGATATCTCTGACGTTTAGAAAGGTCTTAGGAATTACCGCTCGAAACGAAGTGCAATTGCTTTAAGGACTCGCTCAGTCCAATTGCGATCTTCAGGAGAAATTACGACTACTTCAAAACCGTACTTTTCCCCTTCCAATCTAACTCCTTCAGAATCGTCTACGTGCAGGTCTATACCAAATATTTTGGGGTTTTTGCTGAGCGTAGAATTGCTTGGATTGCGTCTTAGATAAGCATGATAAGTAGCTTGATTAATCACTTTTGCTACATGAATGCCGTAGCAAAACAACCACAAACGTACATAAAAAGGCGAACGATAAGAAGTTGTATAAATCCAAACTTCGCACCCATATTGTTTCAATTTTTGCATCAGTTCGCGTGTGCCGAGGCGCAGCGGTTCGTTAATCCAGGGCTTGAGAAAAAACGGTACTCGGTTTGGTTCTCGCTGGACGCAACCTTGATGGCAAATAAGGGTGTCATCAAGATCGAATGATATTCGCATAAATTTTAAGATATTACTTGAATAATTCTAGACATTCGGCTTTTAAAATACCTTTTGTAACTGGAATTTTCCTAAATCCTTTGGCAATGATTTCTTCGCAAGGTAAATCAATTTGAGAAATGCCTCGCTCAATTAAATCTTGAATGGAAGCACCGTAAACAATTTCTGATATGCCTGCCCAAATACAGGCTGTGGCACACATGGGACAAGGTTCGCAAGAGGTATATAAGGTATAGCCTTGGAGAGAGTAATTGCCAATTTTGGCGGTTAAACGACGAATGGCGTTGATTTCTGCGTGGGCTGAGGGGTCGTTATCTCGCTTGACGGTGTTATGGGCGGCGATCGCTACTTCGCCATTTTTGACTATCACCGTACCATAGGGAGCGTCGCCTTGTTTTGCTTGCTCGATCGCCATCTTCATGAAATCTTTGTGATTCATATCGTTAGGGTTACTGTTAATTCAGGATTCGTGCAGGGGAAATACGGATATGGCAACGCTGAAAGCTGCAAAAACATAGCCAAGTTTCCGTATTTTCCCTTAAGCTACTTAACTTGTCTCCTAGATATACTACGTTTATTGCTGGCCTTTTTTAAGGTTGGTAAAAAAACAGAAGCGATACCCGATCGACATCCGTTGCCAACTCTATTTTTCCTGTGATTGCGATCGAGATCGCTTAAATAATGGATCTGCATCGGTAAAGTGGACAGGGAAATATCACAATTTCTTTACAGATCGATCGCTTTCCACTTTAGAAGCCTGAAACATAATAAAATCATCGAGTTCAAGCAAAAGCGATGTCTAACTACATTAACCTACTTCCAGCCGGCTTGTTCGAGTTATTTGCTGAAGCCACCAGTTCTGGACGCATAACTATTGCCGATCGCTACGGATTAATGGCAGCACTTTTGCAAAATAGTTTAAGCGAAGAAGAACAAAGCATCCTCGATCGACTACTGTACGGAGTGCGTCGGGGACGCCTGCAAGTTGTGAATGAGATTTCTAATGTGGAGTAAATCAGATGAATCGATCCACTTGACATCAAACGAAAAGATTGATAAGAGTCGCTAAAGTTCTCAATGGGCTGGGAGAGGAAGCTCTGTTATTCAAAATAAATACAAATTAAAGCCCTTGAATTACTCTATCAGGGGCTTTAATTTTGTTTTTCGCTAAATAATTTGAAGATCGATCGGCAATATCAAAATTGTGAAAAAATTTTACATTTCAAAATTTTTACCTTAAATACTGTCTAGCTAGTAGTTAAGGCAGAGCGATCGATCAACTGTTTAATTGTCGGTCTATAGGGCTGAGTAGATGCGACAACCTCTGTGAGATCCGGCATTTCTTGCCAGCAGTGGGAACAAAACCAGTAAACGCGGCTATGTCTAATGTGGCGCAGTAACTGATTCGAGCAACAAAGACACTTAGTCATAACATTCCTCCAGCTAAATACAGACTGTATAGTTTGTAATCTTTCTCGTTATTGGCGAACCATTGTTTATTCAAATTTGTAGCTCCACTCTAGGTTCTACAAATGCTAATACTTTCCCGCTTAGTGGCTCCTACAAGGAATCAGATCGCCTAAGTAACTTTTTGGAAAAAAAGGAAACTCCAGTACAATAGAGAGAATTTCTGCTTGTTGGTAACATTTGTTATAAATCCTAGTATTTTATACTCTGGTGAAATGTTCTAGATTAAAACATCGGCAGGTTTAATTGCTTGTGGTTAAAAGCAATTCAGCTCTATTGGTTTAACTTGTCAAATGAAGTATAACCAACTATTAAGCTGCTCCTGTTTTGAGATTAAACCAACAATGTGGAGATCCCGCGCAGAAACTTTTTTTTGTCTATTAAATATCAAACCACGCTAGCTGCGATTTTTCTGTTAAAAAGATCACAATTTATTAAAAAAAGTCTGAAAAACAAAATTGCTCGTCCAAAAGTTCGATCGAAGTGCTGAGGGTTAGACAAAATCGGCAACCGGTTACTCTGGAGCATAGATTTTGTTTGCACTGTGTCACAAGTTAATGGATAGCTAAAAATTAAGAATTATTACAAAAATGCGCTTATTTACGCCGACATTGTATAAGTCCCTTTCTGGATTGGCTATCCGGTACATCATCCCATAAGTAAAGCCGATCGATTTTATGAAACGCTTGCTGTGCCGTACAATCATTACCAACACCCTACGCTCCATCGCCCCATACCCTATGGCCGAAAAAACGGAGACAGGGGGACGGGAAGAGCGGCAAAGACAGTTAGCTCTATAAATGTAACTTTGCTTTACAAGTAATGAAATTTAACATTCAGTCATAAAAAATCTACTTATAGCTTTTATATTTTATCACTTGTCGTTGCCTTAAAAACTTATATTTTATTGAAAAAATTGTTCGATAAACTGGTTTTTTCAAATTAGCAACATAACAATTTATTTTTCTTAAGAAATACCATAATACAAGCAGGGAGACATTTTTTACTTTTAGTAAGTAAGGAAACAAAAAGTATGTTCTTTGTGTTGGCTAGAGAAAGCGATAGGATGCAATTAGAAAGAAAATCGAGCATTGCAAAAGGCTCCCTCTGCTAAACAGCAGCAACAATTGAAGAGATTTATTACGGGAGATAAATAAATGTTGCAAACAGAACTATATTCACAAGAACAATCGCAGCTGGAAAGAGAAAAATCTTTAGTGCTGACTTTTGAAGAAATTCGCCTCAGCGACGTTCCTTTGGTCGGCGGCAAAAATGCTTCTTTAGGGGAAATGATCCAACAACTATCTTCTAAAGGAGTGCAAGTTCCGACTGGATTTGCCACGACAGCTTATGCTTATCGGTACTTCATCGAACAAGCGGGTTTAGAGAAAACGCTGCGCCAGCTATTTTCTGACCTAAATGTGGATGATGTGAAGAACTTGCGGATGAGGGGTAAGCAAGCTCGTGCCTTGATTCTGAACACACCTTTTCCGGAAGATTTAGAAGAAGCGATCGCTGAGGCATATAAAAAGTTATGCGCTCGGTACGGTACTGGAGAATCTTGCCAAGAACTTGACCCCAACGATCAAGAAGCCTGCGAAAAATACAGTCTCGATCTCGATGTTGCCGTTCGTTCCAGCGCCACAGCAGAAGATTTGCCCGACGCCAGTTTTGCCGGTCAACAAGAAACCTACCTGAACGTCTACGGTGTAGAAGCAGTGCTGGAAGCTTGCCATAAATGCTTCGCCTCCATCTTTACCGATCGCGCCATCTCCTATCGCACCATCAAAGGCTTCGATCACTTTGAAGTCGCCCTTTCCGTCGGCGTGCAAAAAATGGTACGTTCCGACTTAGCTTCTTCCGGTGTTATGTTCTCGATCGACACAGAAACCGGCTTCAAGAACGCCGCCTTAGTTACCGCCGCTTACGGTTTGGGTGAAAACGTAGTCCAAGGCGCAGTTAACCCCGACGAATACTTCGTCTTCAAACCCACTCTCAAACAAGGTTACCGCCCCATCCTGGAAAAACGCCTCGGCAGTAAAGAAATCAAAATGATTTATGACGTTGGCGGTGGCAAACAAACCAAAAACGTATCCGTACCAGAATCAGAACGGGGTAAATACGCCCTCAACGACGAGGAAATTCTCATCTTAGCCAAATGGGCTTGCATCATTGAAGATCACTATTCCGAACTGCGGGGTAGCTACAGCCCGATGGACATAGAGTGGGCCAAAGACGGCTTAACCGGCGAACTGTTCATCGTGCAAGCGCGTCCGGAAACGGTGCAATCTCAAAAATCCAGCAGCGTTCTGCGTAACTATCAACTGAAAGGCAAGAGCGAAGTACTGGTAACCGGTCGTGCTGTGGGCGAAATGATCGGTCAAGGCAAAGCCCGCGTCATTCTGGACGTTCACAAAATCGACCAATTCCAAGCCGGTGAAGTGTTGGTAACAAACAAGACCGACCCGGATTGGGAACCGATCATGAAGAAAGCGAGTGCGATCGTCACCAATCAAGGCGGACGTACCTGCCACGCGGCAATTATCGCTCGCGAAATGGGCATTCCGGCAATTGTCGGTTGCAGTAATGCTACAGGTGTTTTGACTAACGGTCAAGAAGTCACCGTCTGCTGCGCGGAAGGGGAAGAAGGACGAGTTTATCAAGGTCTGCTGCCGTTTGAAGTCCAAGAAACCCAACTGGACAACTTACCGCGCACCCGCACCAAGATTTTGATGAATGTGGGCAATCCAGAAGAAGCTTTTGGTTTAGCTTCGATTCCTTGCGATGGTGTAGGATTGGCACGCTTGGAATTTATCATTGCCAATCATATTAAATGCCATCCTTTGGCGCTGATTCATTTCGACAAACTGGAAGATGAATCGGTGAAGCGGGAAATTGGCGAGCTAACTGCACTATATAATAGTAAGCCTGATTTCTTTGTGGATAAGTTGGCGCACGGAATCGGTACGATCGCAGCTGCATTTTATCCCAATCCGGTAGTAGTGCGGATGTCGGATTTCAAGAGCAACGAATACGCCAACTTGTTGGGTGGCAAACAGTTTGAACCGAAAGAAGAAAACCCGATGATCGGTTGGCGCGGTGCTTCTCGCTATTACGATGAAAAATATCGCGATGCGTATGGTTTGGAATGCCAAGCGCTGAAACGAGTACGGGATGAAATGGGTTTGGTTAACGTTATCCCAATGATTCCTTTTTGCCGCACTCCCGATGAAGGTCGCAAGGTGCTGGCGGAAATGGAAAAATATGGCCTCAAGCGCGGCGAAAACGATCTGCAAGTCTACGTGATGTGCGAAATTCCCAATAACGTGATTATGGCGGATCGATTCAGTGAAGTGTTTGACGGCTTTTCGATCGGTTCTAATGACTTGACGCAGCTGACTTTGGGGCTCGATCGCGACTCGGCTTTAGTGGCCCACATTTTCGACGAACGCAACGAAGGTGTGAAGGAAATGGTGCGGTTGGCGATCGAAAAAGCCAAGAAGAATAATCGCAAGATCGGTATCTGCGGTCAAGCACCTTCTGACTATCCCGAATTTGCTCGTTTCTTAGTGGAACTGGGTATTGATTCGATCAGTCTGAATCCCGATTCCGTGATGAAAACTCTGCTAGACATCGCTAAGGTGGAAGGCGTCAGCTGAAGCATCAGTTCGGCGAGTTTAATTTGGGCTATTAGCTGTTAGGAGTGAGTAGTTAGCGGAAACACCGCTAACTACTCATCTTGCTGTTTTTATATTTTTTTGTTTATAACTCGTGACTAATGACAAAAGTTGATTTATGCTTAAATCACTAAGGACTATTTCTACAGATATTAACTTTCAGTGAAAAAAAGCAATCAAAACGGATTTGCGATAAGTCCTGCCATTTAACTTACTTTGAAGAAAAAGTTTATATGTTCCGCAAAATACTGGTAGCAATGGATAACTCTGAAGACAGCAAGCATATTTTTGAAAAAGCTCTATCCTTGGCGAAACTAACCAACGCTCATCTTATGTTACTGCACGTTTTGTCTCCCGAAGATGAAGGTTATCCAAACATGGATTTGCAGCCTAGCTTGAGTTATTATGCAGGCAGGCACGAACAGATCGATAGTTATTTAAAGAGGCTGAAAGAGTTTGAAGAGCGAGGTAGAGAAATATTGCGATCGCGCCTAGCTCAAGCCACTACAGCGGGGGTAAAAGCCGAGTTTTGCCAAAATACGGGCAACCCCAGGTGGAGCATTTGCGACTTGGCTCGGACTTGGGACGCTGACCTGATCGTGATGGGGCATCGCGATCGGATTAGATTGAAAGATATGGGACTGGGCAGCGTCAGCAACTACGTCACCCACAACGCGCATTGCTCGGTATTGATTGTACAAGATAACGGGTAATTTTAGCAGGACGTTACCCACGCCGAAGCCAGAAACCGGGTTTCTGAGTCGATATCTAATTGAGAAAGCAACGATTTTTCTAAGAAACCCGGTTTCTTTAGGTAAATTTAGATTTTAGATTGAAATTCAATTTAAAATCTAAAAATTTCAATTGCTTAAACTGCCCCACTATTTTTTAGGAACACAACGACAATAGTTTTTAAAATGAGCTTCATATCATACATGAGACTCCAGTTTTTTTGATATTTCAAATCCAAACGAATCACATCCTCAAAACTGCGAATTTGAGAGCGCCCGCTCACCTGCCATTCCCCAGTCATCCCCGGTTTGACATCTAAACGCTGCCATTCTGGAACCTCGTACTTTTCCACTTCATCTGGTGTGGGCGGACGAGTGCCAACTAAACTCATTTCGCCTTTTAGCACATTCCAAAATTGAGGTAATTCATCAAAACTTGTGCGCCGTAAAAAGCGGCCAACTTTTGTAATGCGAGGGTCACGATCATTTTTGAATAGTGGGCCGGATATTTGGTTTTTAACGGTTGACTTGAGTGCTTCCGCATTAACGCACATCGAGCGAAATTTCCACATCCGAAAGCGCTTTCCCATCCAACCGCAGCGAATTTGACCGAAGAAAATTGGGCCTGGACTATTGAGCTTAATAGCAACGGCGATGGGAATAAACAAAAGGGCCGTAATTAGCAAACCTACCAGCGCCCCCACAATGTCTATGACACGTTTAAGCCAGGAACGGACAGAAGGATGGGTAACTGGTGGCTGAAATTCTTGGCGACGGGTTACGGTGGGAGGATTGATTTCGCTGATTTCCTCGATCGTAAAGACTTGGTTTAATCCGGTCAGGGACAGCACCGCCATAACTTGAGGTCGCACGTTGCGGAGTACTAATTGAATTCCTTGCTGCTGGGCAGTTTTGAGATTGCTGACAAGGGCACCCAAACCACTACTATCCATAAAAGTGGTTTGGCTGAAATCAATGATAATTTGGCTGGGAAGCGGGCTTCCCTGGCAAAGCTGTTGAAAGTTTTGCTTGAAGGCAACTGCCTCCAGCACGCTTAAACGAGGGGGAGCTTGAATTTGAGGACTCTCTTCCAAGAATTTAACCCGAAAATCTACCGCCGGAATTTAGCCAATTATGGAAACAATATAAAGACATCATATCAAGTGACAATATGATGCTGCTGTTTCCAAAAATACTGCGTTACAGTGACTGACAACATTCATCCAAAATAATTATTCCATACTCTACCAGAAACTAACTTTCTATATATTGACAAATTCTGTTTTTAATGATTGCAGGGATTCGCGATCGAATATCCCCAGTCCCAGTCTCCGATCGAGAGCCCCCCACACAAACAGCCCAACCGTAAGCCAAAATTAAAACTATAACCCCAGTCATCTGGAGAATACGATGAATTTCAATCGTTTGCGTAGAATTATACCAGCATTATTACTGGCTGTGTTGTTGCTGGTCACCTCCACCTCCTGTCGGGCGCAAGATACGTCCCCATATGCCCAAACACAAAAGCAAAGCACTCAAAGAGGGGCTACGCCGGCAGTTGCCAAGAATGCCGAACAAGGTAGCAGCTTTAATAAATTCTTTCCTAAGTCTGCTGACGGCTACCAAGTAGTACCAGCACAGGAAAAGAAAGGATTTGCTGAGTATAAGTTGAATAAAGATGGTAAGAATGTTGCCGTGATGTCTATTAACGATACGGTCAGCACTCCAGACGCTCAGAAGAAATACCAGCAAAGTACCGAAAAAATTGGCGGTTATCCAGCAGCCGAAGCTCCCGGTAACGCTACAGGAGTCCTCGTAAATAATCGCTACCAAGTAAAAGTGGCATCCCGCGATCCATCTTTTACCAAGAACGATCGCGTCACTTGGCTGCAAAAATTTAACTTGAGTGGAATTGCCCAACTCAAGTAAATTTTTGTGCAGTAACTTTTCCGATAACAACCATCAAACAAGGATTTTTTGTGAGCAAAACGATTTATCAATTAGTTGATGAACTGCCCTCTGGCGGTATGACTGTGATGGCGTTGCGATCGCTTGATATTGTCGTTCCAGGCGAGTGGCAAAATTTGGTTGGTTTCGATAACACAATTCGCGCCGTTACAGGTGAAACAGACCCAGCTTTTATCCAACAAATTGGCGAACGCGCCGTCTATTTGTTCAACGACAAATCGCAGGGATACCAAACAGCTTTATGGCTGTATCAATCAGTCGATCGAGCTTCTTCTGCGTTGGGTGCAGCTGCTTTAGCCAACAAAGTTGGCGAGAAAGTTCCTCTGCTCGGATTTCTCGGTAACATCACTCCCAAAGCAGAAAAAGCGCAAACGATCGACCTAGCTGTTAAGTTAGTAGTTGAATTGGTTGCCTTCTGTCAAATTAACGGTATTCCCGGCGACAGCATTGGCGATTTCTTAGCATCTCTAGGCGACTACAGCGGCGAATCTTTGATGCGGATGGCGGCGCTAGTTTGCTTTGATGGTCTGATTCCTCTTGGCCCTGACTTTATCCAAATGGTTCTGTCGAGATTCAATAACATGAGTCCGCAAGAATTGGAACAAAATCAAAGTTTCCAAGGTGTCAAAGATCAGATTCCTGGCGGTAATTCTGACGGTAAACTCGGTTTTATTAACGAAAGCTTTGGTTCGGTTTCTGGATGGATGGGTGATTTTGTTAAATCTCGCGGTTTGACACCGCAAAAAGTTGCCCAGAATCTATCCAACTTTATCGAATTTAGCGATGATAAGCTGGATTATCTCGGTGCTTTCCTGGATGTGTCAACGAATTATTACGAACACACAGGCATTCAAACTTTAGCTCGTCGGTTAATTGAACGAGCTGTTGCCGAAATTTAGAAAAAAGTTGTCTTCAGGGTGCATCTCTTTCTCAGTATCCGAAAAGCTGCTATTTCAAATGGTAGATAATAGTAGTTGTGTGAAAGTGAGATGCACCCACAAGGAATCATAAAAAAGCAGGGTTCGTTCTAAATACACAAGCAATCTCCAATCTAAAATTACAAATTCCAAATCGCGATGAGTCAGACTAAACCTATTAATGAATTGGTTGATAAACTCCCGACTAGCAATGTAACCGTTTATTTGCTGCGAGCTTTGGATTCGGTTGCTCCGGGTGAGTGGGAAAACTTAGTCGGGTTTGAAAATACTATTCGCGCTGTGACAGGAGAAACCAATAATAAAACAGTGAAAAAAATACGCGATCGCGCGATCGATTTGTATAGCGATCGCTCGCAAGGATACCAGCAAGCTTTGTGGATATACCAAACCGTAGATAACGCGGATACGGCGCTGGGTGCAGCCGCAATGGCTAACAAAATTGGCGAAAAAGTCGGTTTTCTGTCTTTCTTAAACAAGCTAACTCCCAAGGCTGATACAATTCAAACTATCGATTTAGCGATAAAATTAGTAGCAGAGCTAATCGCTTTTGCAAAGATGAACGGCTCGCCTGCGATCGAGATTAGTGATTTTAAAGCGGCGTTGAGCAGTTATCATCATGAGTCTCTCATTAGAATGGCTGCTTTAGTTTGCGTTGATGGTCTGGTTCCCCTTGGCCCGGATTTTGTCTCCAAGGTACAATCAACTTTAGGTGGGCTTAATCCTTCTCTTTTACAACAAAATTCCACTTTCCAAAGTTTGAGTAATTTAATTCCGGGAGGTAGTACGGGAGATAAATTGGGCTTTATTGGCGCAAGTTTCGCATCAGTGCAAGGCTGGATGAATAATTTTGTAGGTTCTCGCCATTTAACGCCACAAATGTTTCTTGGCAATCTCAAAAAATATGTGGATATCGCTGATGATAAACTGGATTATGTCGCTGCCTTTCTGGACATGACAACCAACTACTTTGAACACACGGGTACTCAAACTGTAGCTCGGCGCTTAATCGAACGAGCTGCTTCTGAAATTTAGAGATAAAAATATGGCAACGCAAATCGCCGCACCACCAAAAGCGCGTTTAATTGAAGTGTTCTCCGCCATTCAAGGCGAAGGAATGAATGTGGGTACGCGCCAAATTTTCATTCGTTTTGCGTTGTGCGATTTGCGCTGCCATTTTTGCGATAGCGCTCATACTTGGAGCGTTCCAGAAGTTTGTCAAATTGAAAAAACGCCGGGATGGCGCGATTTTGAAACTCATCCCAATCCGGTAATGCTAACAGATTTGCTGTCATGGGTGGAAAGGCAAAATCAACCGGGATTGCACGATAGTATTAGTTTGACTGGTGGAGAACCGCTTCTTTCTGCGCCGTTTTTGGTGCAATTTTTACCAGAAGTGCGATCGCTGACCGATTTGCCAATATACTTGGAAACTGGCGGTCATCGTCCAGAGCAATTATCCCAGCTTTTGCCTTACTTGGATTCGATCGGCATGGACATCAAACTACCGAGTGTCAGCGGTGAAAATCGCTGGCAAGCTCATCAAGAATTTTTACAACTTTGTGGCAATTCACAACTAGAAGTATTTGTCAAGATAATTATTTCCAGTCAAACCAATCCAGCCGAATTAGAACAAGCTGGTGAGTTGGTAGCTTCTGTAAATCCGGCAATTCCGATATTTTTGCAACCCGTAACGGCGCTACCGGGTGAGGTTTTGGTAGTTGTTCCTGCACCCGATCGCGTTTTGGAATGGCAAGCATTGATGAAGCGTTTTGTCAAGCAAGTGCGAGTGATACCGCAGACTCACAAAATGATGAATCAGCTGTAATTTCCTTCTCTACCGATCTTCAATTAAGTGCAGATGATTCCCTCATTCCCAGTTCAGCCGTAATTTCTGGTAGGCAGATATTGCTGTTTTCCTCTTGCTGCCATTTCTCGTTCATATTGCCAACAGAAAGATCGGCGAGAGTTAACACAGGAAGCTTCAATGCGTCTTTAAAAGACTCAATATCTGCGGCTAATTCTTCTAAACTTTCTCCAGAAGGTGCAACTGCATTTTCTGTGCATCCAAAAATAGAGCCATCCTTTGCATAAAAGACTTCACGAATGATGCAATCGCCGTTTGTTTCTCGAAAAACGCGATAGTTCCAGGTTTTCATTACAAATTGGCTAACAGGTTTGAGGATAAGAGTAAGAGCGGTCATAAACGGAATTAAAAATAAGCTTTTGAATTCAGAAACCCGGTTTCTTCAAGAAACCGGGTTTCTTTTGCAAAACCGATCGCCTAACCGTAAATATCTTCCGATTGGTAATCTTCGCGAGAGGCTTTCATTTTGGCTTTTGCCTTGTTGGCGCTACGTTTGAGCGCTTGCAGTCGCGCTTCGTATTTGCTGCGCTGACGTTTAGCGGGAGTCAAGTCGATCATCGCTTTTAAAGCGCTACCGAGACTTTTGTAGGCATTGGGGAGAGAATAGCCGAAACGGGTGGCGAGTGCGATCGCTTTTTCGTCGGCGTCGATCGCTTCCTTGAGGGTGCGTTCGCCGTTATTCTTTTGATAAAGTCGCCAACCTGACACGCCGCAAAGTCCCAGTGCCAACAGCAGCAACAAACCATCTTGTACCCACAATTCTCCCACAGCGCCACCCAAGCCGATCGCCAGCGCTGCCATTTCCCAACCATCTCTGGGAATTGTATCGTTTTGAATGCGGGCGACTTCGTGCCAGAACAGCAAATTGCGCTGATCCATTGCCAGTTGATCCCATTTCACCAGGTCAATTTGGATTTCCACCTGGTCTTTGCCAATTTCTTCACAGCGAATCAGGGGTGGATTCACCTCGGTTGTGCCTTCAACCGTGACCCAACTCTGCATTTCTGGCGGCAGTAATCCTTTTAAACGCCGCAGTTCGCTCATTTCCGATCTAGCAGAGGAAGTTGCATAGGATGTCATATTTCCAGCCCCAGCAAGTTAGCAGCAGACAAAAAACGTCTTTTTTGGAGTATACATTGACAATTGTACGGCTTAACACAGGGGTCTGTGCTGAATCGGGATAAAATGCAGGTGCGAAGCTTCCCCTGTAGGTCGATCGTTCCTCTGGCTAAATTCCAGCTGCCCGTAACTCTCCAAAAATTCTTGTGGGGTAGGCATCCTGCCTGCCTTTTTTATTCTTTTGGAGGAGATCTCTAATGAATCTGCGTGTATGAGAGACCGCAGAGTGTCAATGAATCCGTAAATTAAGAGACTATTTTGCGATCGGGTGGTGATTCCAGATCCATTATCGGCCCTTTGGGAACGATGCGAGTCGGATTGATTTTGTTATGGCTGACATAGTAATGCCGCTTGATGTGGTCGAGGTTGCAGGTTTCTTTAACTCCGGGAATTTGATAAAGTTCTTTGAGGTAATTCCAAAGATTTGGATAATCCCAAATATGATGCAGATTGCATTTGAAGTGACCGTAATAAACTGGGTCAAAACGCAGGAGGGTTGTGAACATACACCAGTCTGCTTCGGTGATGCGATCGCCACACAAATAGAGCTGTTTGCCTAACACTTCATCCCAATGTTGCAAAGCGTTAAATAAATCTGTCACCCCTTCCTCATAAGCTGTCTGAGTCGTAGCGAATCCGGCTCGATAAACGCCGTTATTGATCGGTTGATAAATGAGTTCGATCGTTTTGTCAACCTTTTCCAGTAAATCATCAGGCAAAAAGTGCCAATCTGACTTCGCGAAATCCTGAAATTCGGTATCCAACATCCGGATAATTTCGCGAGATTCGTTATTTACTATTGTGCTGGTTTCCTTATCCCAAAGCACCGGAACAGTTACCCGTCCTTCATATTTTGCATCTGCCTTGAGATAGATTTCCCAAAGATAATTCGCACCATTAATCGAGTCGGGAATGCAACCCGGTTCGTCGGAGAATTCCCAGCCGTTTTGGTCGATTACCGGATGGACAACTGAAAGGCCGATCGCATCCGACAAACCCTTCAATTTTCGCATGATTGCGGTGCGGTGCGCCCAAGGACAAGCCCAAGAAATATAAAGATGATAGCGCCCTGTTTCCGCTTTAAAACCGCTAGAACCATCAGCCGTAATTTTGTTGCGAAAACTGGTAACTGGACGAATAAATCTGCCTTGGGAATCTTCTTGTTCCCGTTCCGATACCCACCTGCCGTCAGCAAGAAGACCTAAACCCATAATAACTCCTTTCAGTTGCTATGGATAATTATAGCTGGTAGCGATAAGCTGTTCGGTATTTAAACTACTTATTATCCGTGTACGGTGCGTCAGACAGAACGCTTAAAATTTTTGGAAAACTTGAATATTTCACGCCCTCTACAATAGGCTATCAATTTTACGATCGGTATTGTTTATTTTAGACACAATTTATAGTAGCCACCAAAAAATTAATAATTACTCGCACACGATCCAAATTTCAGATATTTTAACAAGCCAATACAGCGAGGTTATTGCAAATTAAAGTCAAGAGCCTAGATTTTTAGTTAAGCAACCCGGTTTCTCAGGTCTTGTTGATAATGCTGCAAGATGTGAAAAATATGAAATTTTACTTCCCTATCTTCCCCATCCGACTCTTTCTTTAAGTAAATTTTATATATGGGCAGCTTCGTCCCTTGCCTGGGAAGTACGCAAGGACAAGCTTGAGGAGGGTTATCATAGTTTTATTGCCAAAGCACCTCCCTAAAGGAGTATAATATTTGATTGAACATTAAGTTATTTTGACTTTATTTACCTGCACGTACTTAGGTATTTGCAGGTAAGGCCCAACTATCGCAGTTTCCTTCATTTGCCGTCGATGATGCGGAGAGGTTTACAAGGGGAAGCTCGGATAATTTTATCTAAATAGATTTTTCAACTCCAAAACAGTACCTCATAGTGACTAGCTGGTTACGCAAGCTCTCTTTAAGAACTGTCCTGATTGTGCCCTTCGTTTTGCAAACTGTAACGGCGGTGGGATTAGTGGGTTATCTTTCTTATAAAAATGGCCAACAGGCAGTGGAAGACTTGGCAAAGCAACTGATGGAGGAGGTGGGAGAACGAATTAGCGATCGCCTCGACAGTAATTTGGAGACGCCCCAACAAGTTGTAACAACCAACCATCTAGCATGGCAACAGGGAACGCTGGATATTGGAAACTTGGAGGAAGTGCGGCAACAGCTTTGGCAGCATATAAAACTAAATCAGTCTGTGACAGGGATCTTCTTTCTCAATCGAAAGGGAGAAACTGTTGGATACGGACGCATTCTCACTCAGGATATGCGCGAAGTTGTTCGCAAGGTATCTGGAAAAGATTTACCGATCGGTACGATCTTTTACAGTGAAGCAAAAAATCCCACTCCTACACAACGCAAATTCTATATAGTTGATTCTAAAGGGAAGCCGCAAAAACTTGTCTATGGGGTAAAAATGGATTTGCGTACCCTTCCCTGGTACGTGCAAGCAAAAAGCAACCGAAAACAAACTTGGACACCACTGGTAGTTTACCAAGCTGCACCTGCGGTAGGAATGTTTGCAGTGACGCCAGTTTACGATCGCGCCGGTCAATTGCAAGCAGTTTTTGCGGCTAATGTAGATCTTGCCGCTCTCAGTACATTTCTGCAAAAGCTGCACTTTTCGCGATCGGGCCAAGCTTTTATTATCGATAGTTCTGGTAATTTAGCAGCTACCTCCACATTAGAAAAGCGCGATCTCCAGCAAGGAAACAATCGGCCTACCCCATTATCGATCTTCAATAGTCGAGATGTCAGAAACAGGGAAATTGCCGAACACTTAAAGAAGCGTTTCGGAAATTTTCGCCACATCCAAAATGACGAACAATTGATAGTCAATAGCCAAGGCGAAAAATTATTTATTAGAGTTGTTCCCTATCGAGATAAATATGGTTTGAATTTGTCACTCGTCGTTGCCATCCCAGAATCGGATTTAATGACCCGGATTAATAAAAATACTCACCATACAATTTTACTTTGTCTTGTTACTTTATTAGTTAGCATCGGGATGGGAGCGCTCGCATCCCATTCAATAACGAAACCGATTTTGCACTTAAATACTGCGGCTAAAAACTTAAGTAAAGGTGAATTAGAGGGCAATATTCCGGTAATTGGTGCTAAAGAAGTCAGTGAATTAACGGAATCTTTTAACCAGATGGCGCAGGTTTTATTAGAGTACAATCGCAGTTTAGAAACGCAAGTACGAGAAAGAACCGAGGCATGGAAACGCAGCGAAGCACAAATGAACGCTTTCTTTGCATCTGCGCCAGTGGGAATGGGAATACTCAATAAAAAACTGCGTTTTGTTAAACTCAATCAAGTTTTATCAGGAATTGCCGGGTTGACGGTAGAAGAAAAAATCGGTAAAACCATTAGGGAAGTTGTTCCCCAAAAATTAGCGGATACAATTGAACCTTTATATCAACAAGTTCTAGCCACGGGAAAACCGATTATCAATCTAGAAATAAGGGGTGAAGTTCCCAGAAAGCAGGGAATTCAGGGTTACTGGATGGTTTCGTACTTTCCAATTTTTGATGTGAATAATTCTCCTGATGGAGTGGGAGTAGTCGTTGTAGATATCACCGAGCGCAAACATCTAGAAATTGCCCTCCAAGAAAAAACAGATGAACTAGAGCGGTTCTTTTCCGCTCCATTAGACTTGCTCTGCATTGCCGACACAGATGGTTATTTTCGCCGCCTAAATGTGGAATGGGAAAATATATTAGGCTACACCTTAGCCGATCTAGAAGGGCGTAGATTTTTAGATTTCGTTCATCCTGACGATCTCGAAAGTACGTTAGGCGCAATTGCCGAATTATCACAAAAGCAAGTAGTCTTGAATTTTACCAACCGCTATCGGCATCGCGATGGCTCGTACCATTGGATAGAATGGCGATCGTTGCCGATCGGCAAACTAATTTATGCCGCCGCCAGAGATATTACCGATCGCAAACTAGCTGAAATTGCCTTACGAGAATCAGAACACAAATTTTCTACTATTTTCCACAGCAGTCCCGATCTGTTATGGATTGCCACTTTATCGGAAGGACGCTGTTTGAACGTCAATGACAGCTTTGCCAAATTTGTGGAATATCCTTATGAAGAAATTATCGGCAAAACTTGCGTTGAGCTAAAACTATGGGATAAAATTGAAGACTTGCATCGCTTCCGCCAAGCGCTTACCAGCGAAGGTAAGTTAGAAAATTTTGAAGTCGTGCTTCGCACTCGATCGCGTCAAGCCAGAACAGTTTTAATGTCGGCTACAGTCAGCCACATAAATAAACAAGATTGCGTAATTGGTTTGCTCAAAGATATTACCGATCGCAAACAAATAGAACAAGCTCTAGCGAGAGAAATTCTTCGCAGCAAAACCCTCCTGGATAGTTCTGTTGATGGTATTGTCGTCCTCGATTCCCAAGGTAATGTCCTAGAAACTAATGCTAGTTTTGCCAGAATGTTGGGCTACACCATAGCAGAAACATTAACTTTAAATCTAGTCGATTGGGATGCTGATTGGAAGCGAGATGAAATCGAACGTAAAATTGCTGAAAATAATCTGTGCATTAACACATTTGAAACCAAGCATCGCCGTAAAGATGGTTCGATTTATGATGTAGAAATTAGTGCCAATAATGTAATTATTGATGGGAAAGAAGTCAACTTTTGTATTTGTCGGGATATTACCGAACGCAAAAACTTAGAACGCGCCCTAGAAGCATCGGAAGCGAAATTAAACGATATTTTAAATACTGCTCCGGCGGCGATTTCCAGGTTTCGCGTGTTTGCCAATAGAAACTGGGAAATCGATTATATCGCTAACGGTTGCGAGGCGCTTTCCGGCTACAGCGCTGCCGAAATCAAAGCAGATAAAACTATTTGGATTAGCAGGATACCCAGCGAAGATTGGCAGGCGATCGAAAGCGATTTATTTGCGAATATTTTTGAGCAACGCACCGCCCATCGCGAGTATCGGTTGCGCCACAAAGATGGCAGTATGCGGTGGATTGCTGAAACTACTAATTCTCGATGGGATCGAACTCAAAAGTGCTGGATGGTGACGGTAATTGCCATCGACATTACGGATCGCAAACAACTGGAGATAGCTTTACAAACTTCAGAAGCTAGGCTGAAATCGGTGTTGAATAATGCGCCTGCCTTTATATCGGGAGTTCGGTTGAGCGATAACGATCGCTGGGAATATGAATATTTTTCACCGGGTATTGAAGCAATTTGCGGTTACACAGGTGAAGAAATTGCCGCCGATTATTCGCTGCTACTATCGCTGATTTTACCTGAAGATATAGAAACTGTTATCAAGCCAGCATTCAAGCGATTTTTTACACCCAATTTTGCCACCACGATTGAATTCCGACTCCGACATAAAAACGGTAGCATTCGGTGGGTTGCTAACTCCTTAAGCACCTATTGCAATGAGACAAATCAATGCTGGTATGGAACTGGCATTATGATCGACATAACCGATCGCAAACTAGCCGAACAAGCTCTCCAGCAAATTGAGTTTCGCTTACAGCAGTTAGCCGCAGCTTCGCCAGGAGTAATCTACACCGTTGTCGAATATCCAGATGGCCCTGTCCAGTATGAGTACCTCAGTCCTGTATTTGAGGAAATACACGAGATTCCCGTCGCAGAAGTGTTAGAACACCCCGAACTTACATTTAACCAAATTCATCCAGACGATCGCACAGGCTATCAGCAAGCAGTTGCCAAAGCTGTGGAAACCATGCAAACGTTCAAACACGAATGGCGAATTATGACGCCTTCTGGAAAAATTAAGTGGATTCAGGCCAATTCTCGACCGCTACGGCGGGAGAATGGCGAGATTGTCTGGCATGGAATAGTTCTGGATGTAACCGATCGCAAACGCGCCGAAGCAATTATCCAAGAAAGAGAAGCTCGATTGAGGTTAGCAATGGAAGTATCGAATGCGATCGCCTGGGAACGAAATCTCCAGACTGACGAGCTATTATTCACCTCTACGATCAAAAAGGAAGTTCCTATGAGAATTTCCTATAATGAAGCCCTGGAAATGGTTCATCCCGACGATCGAGCAAAACTGCACCGAGCCAATCAAGAAGCGATTTCCCAAAGGGGAGGGTTTCAAATCGAACATCGGCTTACTGCTAGTGTAGAGAACCCTGAATGGCGATGGTTGCAGGTAAAGGCCAAAATTTTAACCGATCCCGCAGGCAATCCTACCACCTTAATCGGAATGTCGGTCGATATTACCGATCGCAAACAAACCGAACAAGCTTTGCGGGAAAGTGAAAGTGCCCTTATGGCAGCCCAAAAAATTGCCCATTTAGGCAATTGGTCTTTCGATATCATCACCCCAAAAATCACTTGGTCTGAAGAAACCTTCTACATCTTCGGACTCGATCCTCGCGAAGGCGAACCAACCTACGATCGGTTGTTACAGTTCACCCATCCCGAAGATCTAGAAATTTTACAGCGGAATATCGAACTTGCTGTGAGAGAGGGGAAAGCTTACGAGCATGAAATCCGCATTATTCGACCGGATGGTGCGATCCGGTACACATTCGGTAAAGGAGAACCTGTTTTTAATGAAGCAGGGCAGGTTATTAAATTATTTGGCATCGTGCAGGATATTACCGAGCGCAAACAGACAGAAGAAACCTTGAAAATCACGTTAACTCGCCTGCAAAACTTAGCAACAGCTGTCCCTGGCAATATTTATTCTTTGGTACGGCATTCCGATGCTTCTTTTAAATTTGAATATTGCAATCGGGGGATCGAAGAAATTACCGAGCTAACCCTAGAACAAGCTTTCCAAGATGCAAAAAATGTCATACTTTCTCTTATCCATCCAGAGGATTTACCAGCGTATTTGGAAGCAATCGATCGCAGTCTCCAAACTATGGATATTTTTAAACATCAATGGCGGATTATCACACCTTCGGGCCAACTGAAGTGGTTGCAAGGCAACTCCCAACCCGAACGCCGAAACAATGGAGATATCGTCTGGCATGGGATTGTTTTAGATATTACCGATCGCAAACTAGCAGAGGCAGAACTCTCTCAAGCAAAAGAAGCCGCAGAAGCAGCTAACCGCGCCAAAAGCACTTTCTTAGCAAATATGAGCCACGAATTGAGAACGCCCCTGAATGCCGTTCTTGGTTTTGCCCAATTAATCAGCCAAAGTCCGGGACTTTCTCCCCAAGATCGGGAAAATATCGCCATTATTAACCGCAGCGGAGAACACTTGCTCACCCTCATTAATGATGTGCTAGATATGGCCAAAATTGAAGCGGGTCGAATGACGCTAAACGAAACAAAATTTAACTTGTATCGATTTTTGGATGAGTTAGAAAGGATGTTTTATTTAAAAGCTAGAGATAAAAAATTGCAATTAAATTTTTATCGAGATGCCAGCATTCCTGAATTTGTGCGGACTGATGAAATAAAGCTGCGCCAAGTCTTGATTAATCTGATCGGTAACGCTATTAAGTTTACTGAAGCAGGGCACGTAACAGTGCGAGCGATCGAAAAGACAAAAGGCAGAAACCAGACCAGAGAAAACGAATTTATGGATCTGGATAATGGAGATACTTCCCGGCTGGCTTTTGAAATTGAAGATACAGGGGTAGGCATTCCGGAACATGAATTAGAAAGTATTTTTGAACCATTTTTGCAAACGAGGACGGGTAAACAATCTCAAGAAGGTACCGGTTTAGGCTTACCGATCAGCCGTAAATTCATTCAACTGATGGGCGGCAACATTACTGTCAGTAGCAAAGTCGGCTGTGGCAGCACTTTCTATTTTGATATTCAGTTTGGCTTAGCCGATCGGCTATCAGAATTAAATAAGCAATTACAACTAGAAGATAACGGCCAAATAACCACTAGAGAAAATTATTCTCTTACTCCTATTGAAGAAGCTGCGATAAAGCCCATAGATTTCGCCGTTTTACCTAAAAATTTAATTGAGCGTTTAGAGCAAGCCAGTATCCAGGCAAGCTGGTATGAAATAACTTCCACTATTGACGAAATCGCAGGTATTAATCCTCAGTTAGCCGAGCGGCTTAAATATTTAATCCAAATGTTTGATTACCAGAAAATTGTCACGGCAATTAAACTTTATAAATATACGGGAGAAGATAAATGATTCAGTCATTAGATAGTTACATTAACAATGGATTTACAGCTAATATTTTAGTGGTTGATGATGACATTAATAATTTGCGTTTGCTCACGGAGGTTTTGAGCAAACGCGGGTATGAAGTACGTCCTATCCGAGATGAGCGGATGGTTCCAGCAGCAATTCAGGCTAAGCAGCCGGACTTGATTTTGCTTGACATCATGATGCCGTATATCGATGGCTATGAAATCTGCTCCCATCTGAAAGCTAACGAAAAAACTCGCCATATTCCGGTGATTTTTTTAAGCGCTTTGCACGAAGCAATCGATAAAGTTAAAGCTTTTTCTATAGGTGGTGTTGACTATATTACCAAACCATTTCAAACGGAAGAAGTGATAGCGCGGATTGAAAATCAGTTACATATATGCAGGTTACAAAAACAAATAATAGAGCAAAATGAGCGATTAAAACAGGAAATTAAAGAACGCGAGTTAATGGCAGAAAAACTGCGTTCTTCTCAGGCAGAAATGCGCGGTTTTTTTGAGGCGATGGCAGACATCGTATTAATTGTCGATCCAGATGGCAAGACTATCAAAGTTGCTCCCACAAAGCCCGAAAAACTGTATCCTCCAGGCTCAGATATTATCGGTAAAACAGTAGAACTGTTGTATAAAGAATCGAGTGTAATGTTTCGCAGCCGCATCAGAGAATCACTACATTTGCAGCAAATAGTTAATTGCGAATATAGCTTGAGGGTGGGTCGGGAAGAAGTTTGGTTTTCTGCCAGCATTGCGCCCATTTCTGAAAATACTGCCGCTTGGGTGGCCCGCGATATTACCGATCGCAAAAAGGCAGAAGCAGCTCTTTCCACCAGTGAAGAACGCTTGCACCTAGCCTTAGAAGGCAGCAATTTAGGTTTGTGGGACTGGAACTTGAGGACTGGTGAAATCTACCGCGATCGCGCCTGGAACGAAATGCTAGGTTATCAAGATACCGAAATTGCAAATAATTTAAAAGGTTTTGAAAGCTTGCTGCATCCAGAAGACGTCGTTTTGATGCAAAAAGTCTTAGATGCCTATATCCAAGGCGAAAATAGCTGCTATAAAGTAGAATTTCGGATGCGATCGAAATCCGGCGAATGGAAATGGATTCTCTGCCGGGGCAAAATTTCTGAGCGCGACAGTTCCGGACAGCCAGTGCGAATCACGGGAACGCACAAAGATATCAGTCAGCAAAAAGCTTTAGAACAAGAACTTGCCTTACGAGAAGCGAGATTAAATGCCTTTTTCAAGTGCGCTCCAGTCGGTATGAATATCATAGACAGCGAACTGCGATACGTGCAAATCAACGAACACTTTGCACAAATTAATGGCATACCCGCAGGCGAGCATATTGGCAAAAACATCCGGGAGCTTTTACCGCAAATTGCCCCCACAGTCGAACCCCTTTATCAACAAGTATTAGCAACGGGAGAACCGATTCTCAATTTAGAAATCACCGGAGAAATCCCCAGCCAACCCGGTATAATGCGCCACTGGGTAGTTTCTTATTTTCCCATTGCCCTGAACGACAGCACCCCTTCTAATGTAGGATCGGTGATAGTTGAAATTACCGATCGCAAACGAGCTGAATTAGAGCTGCAACTGGCAAAAGAACGCCTAGAATTAGTGCTTCGCGCCTCCCAAGATGGCTTCTGGGATTGGGATTTAGTCACCGGAGAAATTTACTTTTCACCTCGGTTTAAAGAGATGTTGGGCTACAGTGATGACGAATTTCCCAATGACATATCGGCTTGGGCAAACGCAATCTTTGAAGCAGACCGCATCGCCGCTTTAAAACTCGTAGAAGATTACAACTGCGATCGCATTCCACAATTTTTAGCCACCCAGCGTTTTTACCATAAAAATGGCTCCACAGTTTATATCCTCTCTCGCGCTATTCATCTCAAAGATGCCAATGGAATTCCCATTCGCATGATTGGCGCTCATACAGATATTACCAACCTCAAACAAGCCGAAGAAGCTTTACAAAAAGCCGTCTTAGCCGCCGATGCTGCCAACCGCGCCAAGAGCGAATTTCTTGCTTCCATGAGCCACGAATTGAGAACCCCGCTCAATGCCATCTTAGGCTTTAGCCAAATCATGAGTAAAGACAATTCTATCTGCGGCGAAAATCAGAAAAATCTTGCCATTATCAATCGCGCTGGGGAACATCTACTGGCTCTAATTGATGACATCTTAGAAGTATCAAAAATTGAAGCCGGTCGCACCAATTTTAATGAAAGCAGCTTCGACCTCATACAAATGCTAAACAGCTTAGAACAAATGCTGCAATTAAAAGCAGCTTCTAAAGGATTGCAACTGATTTTTGAATGCAGCCCTAACATTCCTCAGTATGTCACAACTGACCAAGGTAAATTGCGCCAAGTATTACTCAACCTTTTGGGAAATGCCATTAAATTTACAGAAGTTGGCAGCGTGAAAATGCGGGTATATGTTAGTTCTATAGCCTCAGAAATAACGACAGAAAACGAGGCAAAAAAACTCAATCTTCATTTTGAAGTGATAGACACAGGCCCCGGTATTTTTCCTGAAGAGATTCACCTGCTATTTGAAGCATTTCAGCAAACAGAAACAGGTCGTAAATCTCAGCAAGGAACAGGTTTAGGCTTGCCAATCAGCCAGAAATACGTACAATTAATGGGAGGAAAAATTAGAGTAAACAGTAACCCAGGACAAGGAAGCGTATTTGCTTTTGACATTCAAATCGGTTTGGCCGTTCCAGAATTAGTTCAGACACTTAAGCAATATCGAAAAATTATTCATTTGGCTTCCGAACAACCCGAATATCGTATTTTAATAGTTGACGATGTTGCAGAAAGTCGCCTTTTACTCAATAAAATACTCGTATCCATTGGCTTTTCTGTCCGCGAATCTGAAAATGGTAAAGAGGCAGTACAATGCTACAAAGAATGGCAACCGCATTTAATTTTGATGGATATAAGAATGCCAGTAATGGATGGTTATGAAGCAACCAGACAAATTAGATCCGAAGAACAAAAAAGGTTGAATTTCGCGGAAATTTCGGGAGATTCTGTCCCCCCATTTCCCAGAACGATCGTCCTTGCTTTGACTGCTAGCGTTTTCGAGGAACAGCGAAAAAATATTTTAGCAGTAGGCTGCGATGATTTTATTCGCAAACCCTTTCAAACTGAAGATTTATTAGAAAAAATCGGTCAATATCTGGGAGTTGAATATGAATGGGAAAGCGAAAACAAAGAAGCTGAATGTAGCCAGAAAACTTCCGAAAAAGTCCCGGAGGCAGAACTGCAAAACCTGCTGTCTCAAATGCCCCAAGATTGGATAATCAGACTCCACGATGCTGCTTCTGAATGCAGCGACGATATGGTGTTGGAATTGCTCGAAGAAATTCCAGCAGAAAATATCGATTTGGAAAATGCCATTAGAGATTTAGCGGATAATTTCCTGTTTACTCAAATTATTCGCTTGGCTGAAGAATGTATGGAATAATTTGGAATGCGATCGCACAAGTACGTAGTTAGGCTTTAGCCCTCTTAGAAAACCTGGCATCAGAGGCGTCAAGCCCAACTACATACCTGGGCGATCGCCTAAATAATCCCAAATATCACTAATTTATGATTCCTTCTTTTCCCTCCATGTAAAAATAATCTGCTCATCCGCCTGCCTAAACTCAATATTAAACTTATCAAACACAATTTCCCTGCCCAAAAGTAATTGCTCTCCTCCAGTATGACTTTGTAACCATGCTACGGGAGCAATAAAACTGTGCCCTTCAATTGTCATTTGCACATCTCGCGTAACATATTCTACACTACCTGCTATTGTTTCTGCTAATAATTTTGATTCGGCATCAGCTAACCTTAATCCTAAATCTTCCCCTACCTTGAACGAAATCAAACTTACTTCAGCACCCGAATCTACTAACATTGTTGTTGTAATTTCTTGATTTCTATGCTTCAGTTTTACGTGATAATCTGGCAACCAATTATGACGAGTAACTGCTCGAAAGCGAATTGGTAATATTTGGATAGAAGCAACATAGGGAGGAACTAAGTAAATCGCAAATACTTCTCCAGAAGCTTCAGCTAATTCTAAAACTTCCTGCAAATTTTCGCTATGAGCAATCAAACGCTCGGCATTATAAGCAACATATTGATTTTTATACCGATCTAACAACATCCAGCGATTGCGGTTCAACCACTTCAGCATTTCGCGGCTTTCTTCGGGAGAAGGTGTTTTGCTCATAAATTTATAATTGAACAAGGGATAGGAACATCGTCGTTATTAATTAAGGAATTCAGGCTTGATATTTAGCTATTAATTCCCGAAGCTTTTTGGCTTCTCTTAACTTCGTTAATTAGCGGTTGTAGCAGCTAATAAATTCTCTAATCACCCAACCCCAAACTCGATATTGACCATTATAATAACCACCTATTTTAGCCCAAGGGCGGCCTTTATTATCATAAGATATCTCTTGGATATATACTTCTCGGCCATTTCTTAGAGTATTAATTATTCGACCGTTAGGGCGATCCCGAACATTAAGTGGAGTCCCTGTAGGATCTGTCACTTGACAGACGCTTTCTGCTTGAACAGCCCACTCTCCTATAGTAACAGGAACTAATAGAGCAATAGCTAATAAATAACATGGCAGTCTTTTCATCATTGTTTCTCCTTCTTTTTCCTCATGGTTAAAATTTTTCTTCCGAAAAGCATAACATCAGCCGTATTCTTTTATAAAGAATAGGAGCGATGCCAAAGGAATCGCCCCTAAACATATTTTGGGTAAACTTGAAAATTGGCGCTTAAATTACACTTAAGCGCCTTCACTGCGGCTCATTTTGGTAAGAGCGACCGCCCATGTAAAGAGCCGTTGCCAACGCGATTCCAGGTAAAGTGATTACAAATGCCCACGGCGTATTTAACCAACTCTTTGCCTGGTATTTTTGCTTATAAAACGAACAAGCTTCAGCAGAATTAACAGAACTCAACAAAATGCCGCTGGCGATCGCAGCACTGGATGCGATCGCGACCAAGGACAATTTTACTTTCATCATAGTTTTGGCCTCAACTCGTTTTAGCTTTAATTCTAATCGCTAAGTTGGTAAGTTGGGAATTGCCGAGCGGGAAACAAACGATTCGATAGATCGATCGGCTTCGCGAACAGCGAGCGAGCGAGCGTCCAAGCGGCGAGATGCCGATATCATGCAGATTTGGCAAAACCCTAAGAACTCTAACAGCCTATGCAATTTCTATAATCAGTTTTTTACCTAAAGCATTCGCATATCTTTCCAAAGTATAGATACCAACATCTTCTGCATGATTCTCTATTCTAGAAATAGTCGATTTATTCAAATTTAATTGCCGTGCTAATTCTTCATGCGTTATTCCCGCTTCTTTTCTCGCTTAATCTAGGAATTCTTCCACGGGACAGCGATCCGAATCTGTGCGGTAGAATACTATTTCTCTCATGGATTAAGTAGAACGGAACGCTATTTCACTATTTTAGTGCGTTTGGCTTTTCACCTTGACAACTTAATAAAAAAAAGACGATCGAGTTTAACCGATCGCCCTTACTCATATCTACTCGGAGTCACTTACAACAGGGAAACTTAAACCTTTGCTTCTTCCTTCACCAACTTATCCCAACCCAAATCTTTCAGGCTGTTGTTACGGCGCAGCGGACGAGTTACCAGTTCCAGGATGTCGCGTGCGTTGGTAAAGCCGTGAATTTGAGCAAAAGTAAACTCAACCGACCATTTGGTATTGATACCCCGCGCTTCCAACGGGTTAGCATGAGCCATACCAGTAATCACCAAATCAGTCTTCAGATCGTAAATCCGCTGAATTTGATTGTAATTATCCGGTTTTTCGACAATGCGAGGCATCGGTACGCCCATTTCTTGGCAAGTCTTCTCCAGCAATAGCAACTCAGCGGCTTGATAGCGCTTATCCATATAAGGAATGCCGATTTCCGGACAAGTCATACCGCAGCGAATCAGGAAACGTGCTAGAGAGATTTCCAACAAATTATCGCCCATGAAGAACACAGATTTGCCGCGAATTAACTTAATGTAATCTTCCAGACTTTCCCAAATTTGTTTTTCCCGTTCTTCCAATCCCTTCGGCTCAATTCCAAACACCGAGCAAATCTTTTCAATCCAAGCGCGGGTGCCATCTGGGCCGATCGGGAACGGTGCGCCAATCAATTTGCACTTGCGGCGACGCATCAGCGCTGTAGCGGTGCGGCTGAGGAAAGGATTGACACCAGCCACATAATACCCTTCTTCGATGACCGGCAGTTCTGTGAAGCGCTTCGCCGGCAACCAACCGGATACTTTAATGCCTTGTTTCTTCAGTTCCAAAGTCAGTTGGGTGACAACGGGGTCGGGCAGGGAACCGAAAAGAACTAACGGCGGGTGGTTGACATATTCCGACTCTTCTGCTTGTACTTCTTCTTTCTTGCGACCGAAGTTGAGCAGTTTAGCGATCGCATTCCGTTCTTCCTTCTCAGATTCCATCACGGGAGCCTTTTCCGGACAACGCGCTGCCATCGCCGCCAGTACGGTATCTTCCCCTTGAGTGAAGGCGTAGTCCAAACCGTTAGCGCGAGCCACTACAATGGGGATACCCAGTTCGGCTTCTAGCTTGGGTGCCAAACCTTCCAAATCCATTTTGATGATTTCGGTGGTGCAGGTGCCGATCCAAACGATGACGCTGGGGTTGCGATCGCGCTTAATCTGCGAACACAGCCGCTTGAGTTCCTCATAATCATTCAGCTGCGCCGAGATATCCCCTTCTTCCAACTCTGCCATCGCGTAGCGGGGTTCGGCAAAAATCATTACCCCCATCGCATTTTGGAGGAAGTAGCCGCAAGTTTTAGTGCCAATTACTAAAAAGAAGCTATCTTCAATCTTTTGGTAAAGCCACGCTACACAGCTAATCGGGCAAAAAGTATGGTAATTGCCAGTTTCGCACTCAAAATTGAGCGCTTGCGGTTCTGCAACAGTCATAAAATCCTCTCTCGTGCTAGTGCTATAAAGCTAAAAATGAAAGCAAGTTTCCTATAGAGCGGGCAAAATGCCCGCCCTCAGAAATAACGTATGTGAATTTAATGCGATCGAAAGTCTGGCAAAATCTAGCTTTGTGTGCAAAGCCTCAATTACTTGCTCCACTCATCGTCGTCATCATCTTTTTTGGCCTTCGGGTCGGAAAACGGATCGAAGTTGATGTCGCTAAACGCATCCAGGTCTTCGTCATCTAACTCTTTCGTGGACGTATCCCCAAACTCATCCAGCGTCATGTCGCTCAGGTCTGTTTCTAACTCGTCTGCCGTTTCCTCACCCCAGGCATCCAGCGCCGCACCAAAATCCTCGTCTGACTCTTCACCGGACTCGTCTGATGAAGTTTCGACAAACTCATCCAGCGATTCTAAATCGCCAAAGCCTTCGACATCTTCGTCGCTGTCTTCCTCAGACGGGGTTTCGGCCAGATCGTCGAGTTCTATGTCAGCTAAGCTCCCCACATCTCGATCGTCGTCTAGGGAGACTACCGACACATCCTCGTCCAACTCGTCGATCGCATCTTCGCTCAGCTCAACCGTATCAACAGTTTCAATCGTCGTCGTGCTGACAATCACAGCCGGTGCTACTAATGAGTCCTCGTCTTCCTCCAATTCGTCGCGATCGAAAGCTGTTTCGATCGCCGGTGTCGAGGAAGTTACCTCGCTTGGTGGAGCTGAAGGCTCTTTAATCGCTGGCTTGTTTCCTAGCGCTACTTCTGGGTCGAAATTTAACTCCAAAACGTCTATCAGCGCATCTGGACTGGGATTGAGCTTGGCAAAGGGCAACATCAACTGCGCTAGCTTCGGTTCAAGCGCATTTAGGATTCCCAGGATGAGGTGAGAGGGCGGTCGGCGACCGCCATCTGGAGTTTTGACAGACTCCAGCTCCATTTGCAGAGCCAGCCACGAATGATTTACTTGGTAGTATTGCAACCATTTTTGTTTCAGAGCTGATGTGAAATCGTCGAAAAAGGCCACAGTTTCTCTCCCCCATCCTGAAAACTAGACTGATCAAACCATCATTAAGTCTAGTTCTTCTGCCTCTGTCTTGATCGTCGGTTTTGTCGGATTTAAATAAAAGTCTGACAGCAAGGAGAACAATTCGCGATCGGGTGCGTCAGAGGGCACCACACCTTCCGGACGGGCCAAAATCTGATCCGCGATGTTCAGGTAGTAATCGCAGACGTAGTTCAGCGAGGGGTCGGTCTCCGCCATTTCAAACAAAGTTTTGCCCTTGACGCGGGAAACGCGGATGTCTTCAATTAGCGGCAGCACTTCTAGCACCGGCATGGCTACTGATTCGACGTACTTGTCGATTAAGTCGCGCTTGGATGTGCGGTTGCCAATCAAACCGGCGAGGCGCAGCTGGTGAGTGCGAGCTTTTTCGCGCACGGAAGCGGCAATGCGGTTAGCAGCGAATAAAGCGTCGAAACCGTTATCGGTCACGATCAGGCAGTAATCGGCATAGTTGAGCGGTGCTGCAAAGCCGCCGCAAACAACGTCGCCGAGAACGTCAAATAGGATGACATCGTATTCGTCAAAAGCGTTGAGTTCTTTGAGCAGTTTGACGGTTTCGCCCACCACGTAGCCACCGCAACCTGCACCGGCAGGAGGGCCACCAGCTTCTACGCAGTCAACGCCGCCGTAGCCTTTGTAGATTACATCTTCCGGCCAAACGTCTTCGTAGTGATAGTCCTTTGATTGCAGGGTATCGATAATTGTGGGAATCAGGAAGCCTGTGAGGGTAAAGGTGCTGTCGTGCTTGGGGTCGCAACCGATTTGCAGCACTTTCTTACCGCGTCGGGCTAGCGCCACAGAGATATTACAGCTTGTTGTGGATTTACCGATTCCGCCTTTTCCGTAAACTGCCAGTTTCACGCTTGTGTTCTCCTTAATCGTTTCTTATTAAACTCTCGGAGTTTTATTTGTCGCTACGTCTTTTTCAGCATTATTGTCTAACTTCCAAGGAAAATAAAGGGCTTCTCAAGATACTTACGGTATTAAAAGTAACTATTGATGCTTATAAGGCTATTTAAATATGCTTAAGCCATATCCATTCTAAACTAAGCCTATTTAAACTATTTTAAATATATTTATATTTATTTTTTTATAAAAAGCGGTACAAAATACAAAAGTAGAAATGCTTTTGCAGAAAATATCTCAGAAAGTCGATCGCTCGTTTATCCCTTCGATACAAGCCTGCCGCTTCGTGACAGATGCCTTTGAGAGTCTCCGATCTCACTGGTAACTCGAAGCGAGTTCGACTAGGTTCAGTTTGGCCTGAGCTAGCCGCCAATTCGGGGTTTGCAAAGGCAGTCGAGATTTATGTAAAGAATAGTTAAATTTTTCGAGAGCAAGTACCTAAACTAGAACTGATACCCGTGTCGATCGGGATTGGTACGATCTGAGGAGTTATTGCTTATGTATCTTAGGCGCTTCGATACTGATGTAAGGGTTCGCGCAAAGCATTCTGAATTACCTCTCCAATATGCGGTACATCTAGCTTTGTACGCATAGGTCCCGCAAGCTCTGGCTCAAACATTACAACGTGAATTAGCGTCAGTGCTGGTTTCCAACCGACTTCTTTCAATACTTGAAATAAACCTTCAACATGACTTCCGCCATCGGGTGTTCTCGCTCCATTCACCCATGAAAAAATTCGGGTCGGGGCACGCTTCTCTCCAAAAATTGCTGTTTCAATGAAAACGTTCTGATAACGCAAAGTTAGATGAAACGGCAAAGTATTTGGATTAATAGATAAAGAGAGCGGATCGAGGAACATAAATCCAAGCATCTGGAGTCCTGTGGGGGCATAAAATCTCTCTTCATCAAATCCAATCCTAAGCCCGCTAAATAGATGAGCTGCCTCAAATAAGGCTCTACGAACAACACCTAATCTAGGTTTTGCTTGCCCAAAGATTTCAGGATCTGGAATTATTTCAATACTTGTTCCTCGACCATTGCCCTGTTCGACAGCAGTCACAGAACTCTGTGCGACTCCTCTGACAAAGCGTTGCTCCCAAAGTATACCAGAGCGCCAACTTTGCACCGTTAGCCGAACACTAGCAACATTCAAGGGAGCAATACCCAGTCCCAATGTCGTCATATGAACATGGGGAGCGTGTTCATCCTGCGAACGTATCTGGTGAACATGAGTTAGAAACTTAGTAGCAAGACTAATACCCTCTAGATCGCTAGGTTCATCAAATGGAAGTCCGGGTCCATCATCCACAACTGAAATGGTTGCTCCATCTAGTTTTATATTCACAAAGGTTGCTCGATCTACAAGGTAGAAGTCAAGGACGTTGGATACAAGCTCATAAACAAATTGCTCTACTCCTCGCGCTCCCACACTTCCGAAGTACATACCAGGTCGGTAACGAATTTGTTTGATTATTTCTTCGTTTCTCAAGTCTTCAGGCATGAGTTGTTCGCAAGAGCGTATTCACTGTAGACGGGGAGAAAGAGGTTTACTCATATCGCCAAATCTTGACCGTCATATCATCGCTGCCACTAGCAATCGTCCGACCTTGAGGGCTAAAAGCAAGCGATCGAACTTGGTCTGAATGTCCGCCCAAGGTGCGAAGCAGCTGACCGCTAGCGGTATGCCAAATTTTGATCGTGTTGTCGCCGCTATCGCTGGCGATAGTTTGTCCGTCGGGACTGTAGGCAATTGTCCAAGCGGAACCGGAATTAGTCGTGAGGGTGCGAACTAATTGACCCGTCGCCATGTGCCAAATTTTGATGCTGTTGTCGCCACTGTTGCTGGCGAAAGTCTTGCCATCGGGACTCAAGGCAATTGACCACACGGAACCGGAATGACCCGTGAGAGAATGCAGTAACTTTCTGCTGCCAATATTCCAAATTTTGATCGTATTATCCCAACTGCCGCTGGCCAATAAGGAACCGTCGCGGCTAAAGGCGACAGACTCCACAAAGTCCGAGTGTCCGGTCAGAACATCTACCATTTTGCCTGTCACCGGATGCCACAGCTTAATCGTGCCGTCACCGCTACCGCTGGCAAGCATCTGACCGTCGGGACTAAAGGCAACGGAAAAAACAGTGACTGAGTGACCTGAGATCGAATAAATCAGTTTTCCTGTATCGGCTTGCCAAATTTTGAGAGTTTTGTCGGCGCTGCCGCTGGCTAAAATCTTGCCATCCGGACTGAATACTACACAAGTAACTGTGTCTGCGTGTCCGTTGAGTTTGTGAATTAGTTTGCCGGTTTCCAATTCCCAAATATTAATGCTGCGATCGGCACTGCCACTAGCTAAAGTTGTACCATCCCGATTAAAGGCTACGCAAGTAACTGTGTCTGCGTGCTTGGAGAGGGTCTGGACGCATCGCCAACCCAAAGTTTTTTGCTGTAGTTCCGGTGTAACTCTGGGTGGTGGGGGGACGGTGGCGGTGCGGATAACCGTTCTGGATGCGGAGTCGTAGAAATCTTTAAGTATTTCCGATGCTAGTTGATAGCGATCGTCGATCGCATCTTTAAGCATTTTGTCTAAAATTGAACTCAGCTGGTCGCTCACATCCCTGCCTGTCTCCCGGAAATACTCTCGCCATACCCAGCGACCTTCCATCGGGTTGTAAAGGTCTTCCAACTGCGCCCCTGTCAGCAACTGAATGCAGACGATTGCCAAACTGTAAAAGTCACTGGCTGGGTAAACTTTGCCACCCCGCAGCATTTCCAGGGGTATGTGTGCTTGGTTGCCCATTCTGGCACTTGTTCTTTGCAGTTTGGTTTCTGTCAGTTGTTTGGAGATGCCAAAATCGATGATGACAAATTTGCGATCGCTATTTCTGCGGATAATATTTGTCGGTTTGATTTCCCGGTGTATTATTTGTCGGTTGTGAACCAATTGCAGCACCGGCAGGACATCGTAGAGCAGTTCCTTTACCTGATGCTCGTTATAAGCGCCTTGCTCTTGCAAATCCTGGAACAAATTCATCCCTTCAATGTATTGCCGCACCACATACAAACGCTTATCTTCCTCAAAGTAGGTCAATAGCGTCGCAATTTGCGGATACTGCTCTCCCAAATCCACCAGTTGCTTTGCTTCTTGCTCAAACATCTGGGTCAATTTCGCCATCGCCCCAGAATTCCCTTGAATTTGCGGCAAAGGTAAAAATTGTTTGATGACGCAAGCCGTGTTTGTTTGTTCTGCATCTTCAGCTAAGAAGCTTCTGCCAAAAGTTCCCTCACCCATTGGTCTGATGGCTCGGTATCGGTCTAGAAGCACCAGATTTGACGAGCAACTGGAACACTCTTTTGCCCTAGCTGGGTTCTGGGGCTTTTTGCAATTGGGATTGAGACAATAGCTCATACCTGGCAAGGATACACCTGATTCTATTTATGGTAGTTCGAGATCGAAAAGAAAGCTTATTTTAATCCTTGTCTTATTCCGGAGATTAACAAGGGCGATGCACCACGTTGTCATATTAATCCAAAATGGGTGCAATGCCAGAAATTTTGCCGATCGCTTGTCCGGGTGTGTTTGCGCGTCGCTTTGGCCTACCCTGAAGCATAGCCTACCTTGGACGATCGTTCTTTGCGATCGCGATCGGATCTTGCCAAGCCTTCAAGGGCAAGCTAATTATCATAATTATTCTAATATACTTTATACTTAAGGAATATTTAACAATTGCTCCACAGGCCGCCAATGCACTTCCACTTTTCAATCTCACCCGCATCTCAAAGGATAGACCTATCCGGGCTGGCAAGCTACTGGCCTAGATTGCCTAAAATTAGATTAGGAGGGTTGTTCAGACGTTTGAGCATCAGGCACAAAATTGGTTGTGGATACGCTTTAGCCATTTGCATTGCGCTTTTAGGCACCACGGCGGGATTTTGTATAGAAAAGTATTTTCAAGCACAAGCTAAGGAACAATTATTGCAAGTTCATCAACAGACCTATATCTTGAAAGACTTACAAGATGCGGTGCTACAGGCCAAAGCTTATCAGCAACAGATGTTATTTATGGTAACGTTTCCAGAAAAATATGTCAATGTTTATGAAAATACACCGCCCAAACTCGGCAATTTAAATTTTAGAAAACATCAAATATTGCCAGGGATTTCCAGTGATACATTGACAGGCATCCAAAAAATAGGGTCGGAAGCACAAATCACAGAATTAATCCAAAATTATACTTATACAGTAGAGAGATACTATCAACAACTTGAGGAATTGTCGTCAAGATTTTACCGAAATGCTTTGCAGCCGCAGCAAGCTGAAGAAATGCAGATGGCGATGATTAAATTTATAAACAGCGACATTGCCAAGCAGTTTAATAAATTTGCTGAAGAATTATCTGCACTCAATAAAAAATTATACGCTCTAGAAGAAAAAGAGTTTGTCGAATATCAACAAGCCGAAAATATAGGTAACATAATTCTTGTCAGTAGTTTGCTATTATCAGCAGCTATTGCAGGGGTTATAGCAATTTATATTAGTTGGGCGATCGCGCGTCCTCTAGAATTTACCACCGCCGTTGCTCGCCGAGTTACCGAAACAGGTAACTTTAAACTGATCGCACCTGTAACTGCAAAAGATGAAGTCGGACAGCTAGCAACTTCGCTCAACCAACTAATTCAAAGAGTTGCCGTCTACACTGAAGAATTAAAACACGCGCAAGCTCAGCTAATTCAAACAGAAAAAATGTCCAGTCTAGGTCAGATGGTAGCGGGAATTGCTCACGAAATCAACAATCCCGTTAACTTTATCTACGGTAATATTTCATATCTTGACAACTACACGCAAGAATTATTGGATTTACTAGAACTGTATCAGCAAGAATTTCCTCAGCCGACTGCTGAAATTAAAAAGCAACTTGAGGCAAGCGATCTGGAATTCATTGCCCAAGACTTGCCCAAAATACTCAATTCTATGCAAGCTGGTGCAGAGCGCATTCAAGAGTTAGTATTATCGCTGCGAAACTTCTCGCGATTGGATGAATCAGAATTAAAAAAAGTTGACTTGCACGAAGGGATTGAAAGTACTCTAATGATTTTAAATGAGCGGCTCAAGGGTAAGATCGCAGTAGACAAGGACTATGACAAATTGCCGCCAATAGAATGTTATCCAGCCCAGCTAAACCAAGTATTTTTCAATATTATTAATAATGCGATCGATGCGCTCCATAGCTGCGAGGAACAAACCAATAAACAAATTACAATTAAAACCGACAAAGTATGGTCGTCGGAAATACGGGTATCAATTACCGATAATGGCTGTGGCATACCGCTGGAAATTCAAAATAAGATATTTGACCCTTTCTTTACGACTAAACCAGTAGGTCAAGGTACTGGTTTAGGGCTGGCGATTAGCTATAAAATCATTGAAAAGCATGGCGGTAAAATACAAGTTTGTTCCCAACCTGGAAAAGGAACCGAACTGGCTATCTTTCTGCCGATCGAACAAAGCTTTTGTCCATTACTCAAGAGCGCTTGGATGAGAGCTTAGTGCGTCACCCGATGCAAGGATTTTGGATTTTGGATTTTGGATTCTGGATTGACTCCGCCTTTCCGTCGATTTCCTGTATGTGGCTAAAAAGGGAGGAAAATACCCCTTCAGGAATACGCAAACACCGATCCAGCAGCTCGCTAGTTCTTTCTTACAATAACCTTAGTTAGATAAACAAAGGTATATAAACGGAGGGGACAGCGAAGATGCAACCCAATAATCCAAATCAATTTACCGAAAAAGCCTGGGAAGCGATCGCTCGCACCCCGGATATCCTCAAAGCAGTCCAGCAGCAATACATCGAAACCGAACACCTGATGAAAGCGCTGCTGGAACAAGAAGGGTTAACCGCCAGCATCCTGAACAAACTTGGGGTTAACGTGCAAAGGGTGCGCGATTACACCGAAGACTTCATCCGGCGTCATCCCAAAGTTTCCGGTAACAGCTCGGTGTACTGGGGTCGCAGCGTCGATCATCTTTTAGATAGAGCCGATGCTTACCGCAAAGAGTTCCAAGACGAGTTTGTCTCGATCGAACACTTGCTGCTGGCGTTTGCACAAGACGATCGCTTTGGCAAAGGCTTATGCCAAGAATTTAGACTAGATGAAGCTAAACTAAAAAATACGATCGCGCAAGTCCGTGGTAGCCAGAAAGTGACAGATCAAAATCCCGAAGGCAAATATCAAGCGCTCGAAAAATACGGTCGCGACCTCACCGAACTCGCACGCAAAGGTAAACTAGACCCTGTAATCGGGCGAGATGATGAAATTCGTCGCACAATTCAAATCCTGTCTCGTCGCACCAAAAATAACCCCGTGTTAATTGGGGAACCTGGTGTAGGTAAAACAGCCATTGTCGAAGGATTGGCGCAACGCATTGTCAGCGGCGATGTACCCCAATCTCTCAAAGATCGCAAATTAATTGCCCTCGATATGGGTGCGCTGATTGCAGGTGCCAAATTCCGAGGTGAATTTGAAGAACGCCTCAAAGCTGTACTCAAGGAAGTTACCGATTCTCAAGGCAACATCATTCTATTTATAGATGAAATTCACACCGTTGTGGGCGCAGGTGCGACGCAAGGCGCGATGGATGCCGGTAACTTGCTCAAACCGATGTTGGCGAGAGGTGAATTGCGCTGTATTGGTGCGACAACTTTGGATGAATACCGCAAGTATCTGGAAAAAGATGCGGCTTTAGAACGTCGTTTCCAACAAGTTTATGTGGATCAACCCACCGTGGAAGATACGATTTCGATTCTGCGCGGTTTGAAGGAAAGGTACGAAGTTCACCACGGGGTAAAAATTTCCGACAGTTCTTTAGTAGCGGCGGCAACTTTGTCATCGCGATATATTAGCGATCGCTTCTTACCGGATAAAGCGATCGACTTGGTAGACGAAGCGGCGGCGCGTCTGAAAATGGAGATTACCTCGAAACCGGAAGAACTCGATGAGATCGATCGCAAAATCCTCCAGTTAGAAATGGAAAAGTTATCGCTGCAAAAAGAAAGCGATGTCGCTTCCAGAGAAAGATTGGAAAGACTGGAAAAAGAACTTGCCGATCTCAAAGAAGAACAAAGCACCCTCAACGCTCAATGGCAATCTGAAAAAGATGTCATTGTCGAGATTCAAACAATCAAAGAAGAGATCGATCGCGTCAACGTCCAAATTCAACAAGCAGAACGCAACTACGACCTCAACCGCGCCGCTGAGTTGAAATATGGGAAAATGACTCAATTGCAGCGCCAATTAGAAACAGCGGAAACCCGACTCGCGCAAACACAAAAAGCTGGCAAATCCTTACTGCGGGAAGAAGTAACCCCAGCGGATATCGCCGAAGTTATTTCCAAGTGGACTGGCATTCCCATCACCAAACTGGTGGAATCCGAGATGCAAAAACTGCTGAACTTGGAAGACGAATTGCACAAGCGCGTCATCGGACAAGATGAAGCAGTTACCGCAGTTGCTGATGCGATTCAGCGTTCTCGTGCCGGTTTAGCCGACCCAAATCGCCCCACCGCTAGCTTTATTTTCCTTGGCCCCACTGGTGTTGGTAAAACAGAATTAGCGAAAGCTTTAGCTGCTTATCTGTTCGACACCGAAGAAGCTTTGGTGCGAATTGATATGTCCGAATACATGGAGAAACACGCCGTATCGCGTTTGATCGGTGCGCCTCCTGGATATGTCGGTTATGAAGAAGGCGGACAATTAACCGAGTCGATTCGCCGTCGTCCTTACGCGGTTATCCTATTCGATGAAATCGAAAAAGCGCACCCGGATGTGTTCAACGTTTTGCTGCAAATTCTCGATGACGGTCGCGTTACCGATTCCCAAGGTCGCACGGTAGACTTTAAGAATACTGTGATTATCATGACCAGCAATATCGGTTCGCAATACATCTTAGATATTGCTAGCGATGATTCCCGCTACGAAGAAATGCGGAGTCGCGTCATGGATGCGATGCGAAATAACTTCCGTCCGGAATTCCTCAACCGCATTGATGAGATTATCATCTTCCACAGTTTGAACAAACAAGAATTGCGGCAGATTGTGCAATTGCAAGTCCAAAGATTGGGCCAACGTTTGAGCGATCGCAAAATTTCTCTCAAACTTGCCGATGCTGGATTAGACTTCTTAGCAGATGTAGGATACGACCCAGTTTACGGCGCACGTCCGTTAAAGAGAGCAATTCAACGCGAATTAGAAACTCAAATTGCCAAAGCAATTTTGCGCGGCGAATTCGCTGATGGCGATACCATCTTTGTGGATGTGGAAAACGAACGACTTGCCTTCAAGCGATTACCGCAAGAATTACTAACAGTTCAATAAATGTAGGGTGGGCAATGCCCACCTGATTTTTTTTTGTAATTTGCAAGTAAGACCGTATGGTTTCCTAATACAAGCCGGAGAGCCGTTTTATGCACCCTGAAACAGAGCAATTATTTGCATTGCTGGGAGACATTGTAAAGAATTTGAACTCCGGTGGAAGAGGCATTGGTAGTGAGGGAAATTACCCTTTCCGCCCGCTTGTTTGGGATACATCTGAGCAAGGGGAGTTCAGCTTTGTAAAGCTATTGCAAACTTCAGGCTTGATGGTGGAAATCGAACTTGATGAGTTAATTCAAAGCTGGCAAGGTAAATTTCTCAATCGAAGGCGACTGTCTCAGGAGCAAAATAGAGTTTTGTTTTCCGAGACTCTATCCAAATATCAGTTGTTATTCGAGACATTGCAAACAAAACTTGTAAATTTGCGCTCTTATAAGATCGAAACTTATGACGAGCGACGAGGTGAAATTAGCAACGACCAATTCAGACGCTACAACTTGTCAAGCGTTATAGTTGGGCAAACCAATGATGGCAATTGGGTGGCTTTCTCTCAGCAGCTTCCGCCTTCCGATAGGGCTGGATTTGGAAAACGTTTACCCAAGCAGGATTATCGCATGAGCCAAGCTGCGCTGGCTTTAAATGAACAACTCGATCCTATTTTGCTTGACCTGAAATCATTAATTGTTTGCCAATTTGCCAGTACATTCGATATGGTAATAGAGGCTATTATAAGAGCTACTGGTTTGCTAGGAATTTGGTATTTTAATATATTCGATGTGGAACAGGGGGCAGGTAACCCATACCAATACGGAGAGTTTGAAAAATTTGTAGCTTCTTACTTAAAAAATCCACTTATTTACGTATTTGGTAATGGCTCTCTGTATAGGCTATATATCATTGGCAAATGTCGAACTGGTGATTGGTTAGGAGCTTTAACGCTAGCCGTTTGGACATAGGCTGAGCTAATTTAATTTACAAGTGAGAACGATTTCTCAATGCAGGTTTATACTCGAAAGCTAAGTAGGTGAAGCTGGCAATGATTGGTTCACAGGCTACCACTTGCTTGGGTAACAGCATAGCTGCTGGAGTGTGTTGCTTCAGAAAGCGAAGGTAGAATAACGGTAAAAGTCGTACCCTTTCCCAGTTCGCTATCTACAAAAATATCACCGCCATGTGCCTCTACACACTTTTTAACAATTGCTAATCCCAGTCCGGTGCCAGAAATTTTACCCACATTTCTGGCGCGATGGAAAGGCTGAAATATTTCTTCTAGATCTGCTGGGGGAATGCCAATTCCTCGATCTTCAATTCGGAAGACAACAGCTTTTTCCTCAGCGATCAATTCAAACCTGATTGTACCTCCTCCTGGTGAATATTTAATAGCATTGCCAAGCAAATTGGCTAAAATGTGCCGCAGAAGGGTTTCATCCCAAAGTGTATCGTCAAATTCTCCTTGGCTTGTGAAAATAATTTCATACTTTTCGTTGGCAACGAGTTGTAGCTGTTCCACCATCTGGTAGCAGAAAGCATCCAAATTCAAAGGTATAGGGTCCCACCGCAGTTTACCAGCATCGGCTTTACTTATGAGTAAAACTTCATCTAATAGCTGAGCCATGTCCTTGATCGCCGATCGAATTAGTTGGAAATGAGAAAGTTTTTTCTCCTCGCTCAATCTATGCTCTTTGTCTTCCAGCAATCCAGCCGCCAGGAGGATAGCATTGAGAGGATTGCGGAAGTCGTGAGAAATCATAGAGACGAATTCAGATTTGATCTGGTTGATTTCGTTGGCTTTAAGGAGTTCGGCAGTTCTTTCTCGAACTCGCATTTCTAACGTTTCATTTACTTTTCGTAAGGATTCGGAAGCCTGCTTGCGCTCGATCGCATAGCATAGAGAACGCGCCAGCAATTCTCCATTTACCTGGCGCTTGACTAAATAATCTTGTGCCCCCTGTCGCACCGCCTCAATTGCCAGTTCATCATCATTCATATTTGTCAGCACGACAATTGGTAAGCTGGGGGCGAGCTTGTTCAAAGGCGCGATCGATCCCAGACCCTGGCTGTCTGGGAGCGTCAGATCTAACAAAATTACATCAAAGTAATCTTCAGCAAGGCGATGGAGTGCTTCCCTCAATCGCTTGACATGAACTAAACTAAAATGTTTGAACTTGGCCTGCTTCAGAAACTCTTGCAACAGTCTGGCTTCTGCCAAATTATCCTCAATCAATAATATTTTTACTGAGCTTGCAGACATAATTTTGTAGTTTCTCCCCCTCTGCTCCTCATATGAGAAGAATGAGGGATGAAGGATGAGGGATGAATGATTTTACCAGTAAAGATAGAAAGATTTCGACTTTCATTTTAGATGGGTAAATCGGTTCTGACTTCATCCTTTCTCCTTCCTCCTTGAAATCTCGCTCATTCCGATGGTAGGGTAACTGTTTTCAGCCAAAACTCTTCAATACCTTTGACAATTTCAAAAAGTTGGCTGAGGTTGCGTGATTTAGTGATATAGCAATTTACGTGCAAGTCGTAGCTGTGAAAAATGTCATCCTCGTTTTTGGAAGTGGTCAGCACTACTACGGGAATGCGTTTGAGGTTGGGATCGGCTTTAATTTCGGCCAGTACCTCTCGACCATCTTTTTTGGGCAAGTTCAAATCTAGCAGGATAATATCTGGGCGAGGTGCATGGGCATACTCGCCCTGCTGGCGCAAATAAGCCATCGCATCCATGCCATCTCTAACTGCCACAACTTGATGAGGCACCGAGCTTTTTTTCAACGCTTCTTGAATTAAGCGGATGTCAGCTTTATTGTCCTCTACCAAAAAGATGGTTTTGTGTTTTTCTTCCGTTTCTACGCTCACGATCGCGTCCCCCTAATGGAATCGTAAAGTAGAACGTCGCGCCTTGACCCAGCTGCGACTCTACCCAGATGCGGCCTCGGTGGCACTCGATAATTTTCTTACAAATGGCCAAACCCATACCCGTACCGGGATATTCGTCCCGCGTGTGCAGGCGCTGAAAGATCGTGAAAATGCGATCGCTAAACTGCGGATCGATCCCGATACCATTATCCCGCACCGAAAATAGCCACCCATCCTCCAAGCGCTGAGTTCCTATATGAATTTCTGGCGGTTTGTCGCTGCGGAATTTGATCGCATTGCCGATCAAATTTTGAAACAACTGCATCAGCTGAGTACCGTCAGCCATCACTGTCGGCAAAGCATCGTGGGTAATTGTGGCTTTGCTTTCTGTAATGCGTTTCCGCAAATTGCTTAAGGCACGATCTAAAGCTTTTTCCACCTCAGTCAATTCAAACTCGATGCCCTGCATATCTACTTTAGAATATGCCAGCACGTCATCGATCAAAGTTTGCATCAAGCTGACTCCTTCGACAGCGAAGGTAATAAACTCTTTGGCATCTTCGTCTAGTTCTTCTTCATACCGCATCTCCAAAAGTTGCACGTAATTTGCTACCTGATTTAAAGGCTCTTGCAAGTCGTGGGAAGCAACGTAAGCAAACTTTTTCAGTTCCGCGTTAGAACGTTCCAGATCGTGAGCTAATTGCGCCAGTTCATCTGCTTGACGCAGCACAATATTGATGATTGCCTTTCTCAGTTCTAGCGCTGCTTTAATTTCCACCTGTTGCCAAGGTAAAGACGTGAGGCGAACTGTTTGTTTCCACAGTTCAAATGACTTCCGAGGACACAGGCGGAGATTGCCGTTTGAGTGGCTGACTTCATACGCCTTATTGGGATCGCCACCCCAATTTACGGTTTGAATCACTTCCGATCGGAACCAAAAAACGTAATTTCTCTTAGAAATGGGAATAGCTAGCAAACCGCTGGCAACGTTTTTGAATCTTTCTGCATCTGGATAAATTCGCGGCAGGGAATCTGTGGAAAAGACTTCTTCATCGCCGATGTTATTCTTTAGCCATTGCATTAACAAATTCAGGTCTTCTTCTCTCGGAGTTTCGCCGATCGTTGTCCAATTTCCACCCAAACATACGGCTGCTCCTTGAGAGCCAGTCAAATCCAAGAGATTCGGTTCGTGTTTTACTAAACCATCAATAAAGTTTTCTTCTTGAGACATATAATCCACCAAACTTGATTGGATATATGTCAATCTCATGCGATAATCGTAATCCTCTGTTTCTTCTCTTGCCGAAATTTCTGCAAATATCACTTGCCCCAAGAATTCGCAGGCTTTTCGTAACTCGTAAGAGACATATTTGGGCGACTTATGATGACAAGCAATTAAACCCCAAAGTTTTCGATCTTTAACCAAAGAAATAGTCAGAGAAGCACCCACCCCCATATTGTGCAAGTACTCTATGTGACAGGGAGAGGCACTTCGGAGAATCGACAAAGTTAAATCGACGGGATGTTCGCTAACTGGATTCATAGCAGGAACAATTTTTACGGGTTCCGCTTTGGTATCCGGTATTAATCTGATCGAATTGGAGGCGAATAATTTTCTGGCAGGTTTGGGAATATCTGACTCTGGGTAATGAAGACCCAGGTATGGTTCCATAGTTTCTAGTTTTTCTTCAGCAACTACAGCTCCATGTCCATCTTCGTCAAATTTATACAGCATTACCCGGTCAAACCCGGTGACTTTTCGCACCTCTTGAACGATAATCTCGCAAAAATCACGCAAAGAAGCTGTTTTTTCTAGCTGGTTAATCGATGCTCTAGCTAGATGATAAAAACTTAAAAATGGGATATTTTCTGACGATATGGCAGGTTCTAATTCAAGAATTAAAAATCTGTCTGAATTTCGGTGTAATGAGGCATCGAATACTGCGTAATCATCTCCTTGTTTCCTCATCCAAATCCTTGTCGGATTGATGAAGTCGAGAGATTCGTTTAATACTCCCGCTCTAATTTTCTCCATTTGAAATGGATCGATAATTTCTTCGATTGGTTTTCCTAGAAGGTTTTCGGGACTAATACCAAGGGCAGTATATGTATTGCTGCTAACTTGTAATATTGTTAATTCCGGAGCTTCTAGTACAAAAATTACTCCATGTGGTTGAATTTGACCTGCAAGATGAATCGGTGCTTCTTTTAAGCTTGTCAATTCTGATTTGGTCAAATTAATATTTTGGGTCTGGAAATCCATTACCATGACGACCTCCCCTTTTGTGCGGGGTTATCAACAGTACAATGCTACAGAACGATCGCATTTGTATCTTAGCAAGAGCCTAAAGGTAGTCCAAGTGCGATCGGGACTTGCTTTGGCAAGATTGTGCGATTGACAATCCTTTTCACATCTAATATCTCAAGCGCTATCACTTGGTTTTCGTTGACTTGGGTTCAACGATCGGGGCTTTTATAGTTGCCGCTGATAGCCTAAGCTAAGAAAATATTCCTTATAGAAACTACCCTAGCACGATTTCCTGATGGCGATAAATAAACAATGGTCAAATGTTATTATAAGAAATGTAAATAATTGTACCGTTCTAAAATATTCTTCCAGATAAAAAAGCTTCTGAAAGTCTTACATCTAGGGTTTACGCCTCTGGTTTAGTCTTCTTCGGCAGACTAAACCAGAGGGTAGCGTCGGCAAATATTAATATTTAATTAGGCTAAAATACCTGGGCTTGTAAAAATGTATAAGATCTCAACAAATTTTAACTTTTTATTTATAATTTTTAATTAAAAAATTCAGCCAAACCTTGGCTGCATAAGCGCGTTATACTAAGGCAAACTCTACAATTACTGGGTTTCCGCCAAAAGATTCACAGCTTGAGCTAACATAACCCAACGCGCAGTCAGCCTTGATTGGGTTTCGCAATTCCTCAAAGCAACTTACAATTATAGGGAAGTAAAATTAGCGAAATCGGTTAATATAGATTGCAAGTTTTACCTAAAAATTCCATACTATTTCAATCGGAGATTAGCTGTACTCTCTTATGGCATTAAATCTAACGAGCAACAAACCCCCTGTACGTCGCCATCGTTGGTTATCCCAATTAATAGCAATAATTGCCTTAATTAACTTAGGTTTAGTATTCTTTAACTTGAGTTACATACCTTGGCGAGACTTATACTTACAATATTTACCAAAAGTAACTCAGTTGTACGATCCGTTTAAAGGTATTGAACCTCATCGAGAAACTCAAAAATATCTCGACAAAGTTAATCAATTGGAAGCGGAAATAAGTCAAATAGGATTGGAATCGCCAGAATTAGAAATCTTACTATCTGAATTGCGAAGCCTGAGTAACCAAATGATAGCGGAAAATCCATTTGCGCTGGCAAATAAAAGCGGCAATTTAGAAAAAATTAAAAACCAAATGCGCGATCGCATTGGCATGGAATCCGCCCGCGAAGCTTTTAATCAATTTTGGAGTTTGTCTTATCTCACAGAAGCAAATTGGCGGAAAGAACTGAATTTCTTTAACAGACACATTCGACCGTCGATCGAAAGTAACTACTATCGCCATATTGACACAAACGGTAAATTTGTGGATAATTTCTGGCTGATTGACTTACCTTTTGTTATCCTATTTTGCTTAGATTTTCTGGTTCGTACTTTCTCTCTCAGTCGCGCCAATCCCCAATTAAATTGGTTACAAGCAATGCTGCGACGTTGGTACGACCTTCCTTTACTGCTACCTTTTGGGAGGTGGTTGCGAGTGGTTCCAGTAACGCTTCGCCTCCATCAAGCTGATTTGATCGATCTCGAACCTATCCGCCAACAAATTAACCACGATTTTGTCGCTAATTTTGCAGAAGAAATCACCGAAGTGGTAGGAGTGCGGATGATCGGTCAAGTTCAAGAGTCAATTCAGCGGGGTGATGTGACGCGATGGTTGTTTCATCCAGAAAATCGCCGCCCCTACATTGACATCAATAATACCAATGAAGCGATCGCGATCGCCTCTCGCATCATTCAACTTAGCATCTACGATGTCATACCGCAAGTACAACCCGACATAGAAGCTTTAGTCAGTCATATCATTGCCAGCGCCCTCAATCAATCTCCTGTTTACAAACAACTTCAAAATGTGCCCGGTTTGCATAATTTAGGCAACCAGCTTACCGATAATTTAGCCAAAGATTTATCTGGCACAGCTTATAAAACCCTGACCGCAACAATCGAAGACCCCGTAGTGGCAGAATTAACATCCCGTCTGGTGCAAAACTTTCAAAAAGGTTTAGAGTTGGAGTTAAAGAAAAAGCAGCACCAAACCGTTATTCAATCCTTACTTGTGGATATGTTGGAAGAAATCAAAATCAACTACGTCAAAGGTATTGCCGAAGGCGGAGTTGAAAAAATCTTATCAGAATCCGAACAACTGCGTCAGCTTGTGCGGCAGTAAGTTAGGGATTAGGGGATAGGGACTGGGGGTGAGGGAAGAGGAGAGGAAAAAAGCTACACCACCCTAAAGAAACCGGGTTTCTCTTGGGTGGTAGCAACAATATTTTGGGATCTTAAGACAAAAAAACCTGTTTTTGGTATTATTTTAACAATGCTCTAGACCGTAAGATTTCCCCAAAACAAACAAACCAAAAATAAAGTGCAATATTAATTTCGCTGAACAACTTGGGGATACCCTCAAGCAAACCGGGAATTCCATCACCGTGCAACTTGAGCGAATCAAACATAATGCCGATCGCTAATAATCCCATACCAGTTACCAACAGAAAGTAGGGTGTAGTTTTTATCCTGTGCCTAAATGCAACCGCGTATGTTGCTGCAACAAGGGCGTATACCAGGCTAGTTACTAACTTGGGAATACGAGCAAATACTAGAAGATAAATGTGAATTCGGAAGATTTCGTTGATGAGGAATCCTCCTGTCACAAGCGCAGAAACTAAAATAAACAAGTTATTTTTACCGCGTGGTTCTATTCTTTGTATCAATGCAAAAGTAAAAGCACAAACTATCGTTGGCACAGCGCACAATAGTTGGAAAGTCCGCGTTAATAAAGCCAACTCTGGTTCTCGAAAAGTGAAGGGAGGCAGGAATAAACCTCCTATTGATGCGCCAAAGAATTTTGCATATACAACCAAAGCGGCAACGAACAGCAGAGATAAAATGTTGACTAATAAAACAGAACGGTAAATAGTCATAATCTAAGTAGTGAATTATCCATCTCCATCTTAATAAGAAATTAAAATTGTTGAAACGTTGTGGCTTTGGCTTTAATAATTTTCATAATTTTTTTGAGTTTGGGATATGGCTTTTACTTCTGTGGCATTTGCAGTACAATGCGAGCGCACAGCGGGAAGGGGTTACGCGATCGCTCACCACCTGGCTACCTCCCGAATCTGCGATCGGCACTGTTCGCATCACATTGGGAATCAATCAATAAATGGCCCGCTCTGGGCCAGAAACCCGGTTTTTGAGAAAAACCGGGTTTCTCGAACCGCTTTGGCTGTGACGCCGATCGCAAAATCCAGCCAATACCTATCACAGGGTTAAAAGCGATCGAGTCACAATAAATTTACTGTTTAATCACACAATTCAACGATCGTTATCAACATTTTTTAGTACTTTTATCACACTCAAACTCAGCATAATAACCGATTATAAAAATGTAACGGTGATGAAAGCGAGAGGTTATAAAATTAATTTATCGCACTCACAGTTACGCATAGAATCGTAAAACTACTAAAAAATTATACTGAAACACCGCGCTATCAACTGGCGCTATCAATAGCCAAAAAGTTTGTTCGCGTTCCTCCTGAAATACTCGTGCCGCCCGGTAGTGCCACCGGGCTTTTTACTTTCTGCAATACGGAATTGGTTTGGCTTCACATCTTCGATTTAGCCGTAATTGTCACATCGCTCATTCCCCAAGTTTCAAACAACTGGCGAAATAGAACTTGACTGGCTGAAGTTAAATCTCCATCAGCAGGGATAGTTCCACCTTGAATTAACGTTCCTGCATCAGTTCGCAAGACTAGCCTCAGTTCGCCATCCTCATCTTTTTGAATTGCTAAATTGCCTCTCGCTAAAACTTGACCGGCACGGCTGGAAATCGCACAACGCATTTTTTATTCCTGTATAAAATCGTCTCTACACTAATGCTCGCTGCTTTAATGGCAACTCAAATCGCTCGCCCGGTTTGGCTTCGATTACCTGTGTTGAAAGATTGTTTTCTGCCAACTGCGAGCGAAATTCATCTGCACTTCCTACAGCTTTAAGCAAAAACATCAGCAATCCCTCAAACACCACATCGCCGCCAGCAGCTGTTGGCAACATTACTTGCGGTTGCAATAACTTCGCTACCGACAAAGCGCTTTTAGTGCCTTTAATTATCGGCCCAACTAAGGGCAGCGCCAAGTCAATTATAGGGGTAATTACCACATCAACAGGTGCTGCTTCTTTTAGCGATGGGGGATGATAACCGTGAGGTTCGTAATAGAGAGTAAAACCAGTTTCTAACTCTTTGAGAAGATAACCGTTTTCTGTCAAAGTGGGGCCAATGGGAGAGCCGGGAGTTGCTTTGATTTCGATGCTTTTGTCGATCGCAAATGTTTCCTCGTGAGAAAGTGCCGTTACCTGGGTGTAACCCAACTGCCGCGCTACTTTAGCCGCATTCGGAGAACCGACAACCGGAATTGTGCGATCGAGCTGCTTGAGCGTCTCTGGGTGTGCGTGATCTTCCAAACCCTGAGATAGCAAAATCAGGTCAATCTTCTCTGGAATTGGCCTTTGCGTCTGTTTCAACCCTTTGAACAGCCAGTCGATCTTACCGAAAACCAACGAACCAACTAGCCAAGGGTCGAGGAGAATTCGTTTCCCACCGATTTCAATTAACCAGGAATTGCTGTCAAACCAGGTCAGGTACATAGCACTCATGAAAATGTCTTTTGTGTTTATTTTATGCTATTATTACGAAATATTAACATCGATCAGTCATGAATTGTGCCGTCAGGCATAATTGTCCCGGCGAGGTTAGCTCCCACCAGTTTTACTAAAATGCGATCGCCCGATCCAATGTTCGCTCCCCTCAAGTCGGCTCCCCTCAAGTCGGCTCCACTCAGGTCGGCTCCAATTAAATTGGCTTCCCGCAAATTCGCTTCCCGGAGATTTGCCTGCAATAAGTTAGCTCTAAACAAATTCGCTTTGTATAAGTTAGCTCCCATCAAATTAACTCTGTGCAGGAAAGCATCTTTGAGATTTGCATCAGTTAAGTTGGCGTAACTTAAGTTTCTGCCGGAGAAATCTTTCTCGCTTAAGTTGGCTCGACTCAAATCTTTGCCGCTCAAGTCGGAATTTTCTTTTTGCGTTTGATGGCGATAATCCGAACTCGGTTTTTCGGTTTGATGGTGATAATCGGAACTTTGCTTTTGGGTGGGATGGTGATGAGCGGAATTGTGTTTTTGGGTGGGATGGTGATGAGCGGAATTGTGTTTTTGGGTGGGATGGTGATAATAAGATGTTGTCGGCTTTTGTTTGGGTGCAGTTGCACGCTCTGGCGGTAACGATCGCAGACGATCGCGAGCTTCATTGATTTCTTTGAGCTTTTGTTGCGCTTTTTCTTGAAGTCGGGTATTATCTTTAGGAATGCGGTCTGGATGCCAAATAAATGCCAGATCTTTGTAAGCCTGATTAACTTCTTCAGGTGTTGCGCCCGGTTCGATTCCTAGAATTCTGTAATATTTATCTAAGTCGCTCATAAAATTTATTAGGTGTCATCAGCCATTAGTAATAGATTAAATACTAGCAATAACTTCACTTTCTGACCGCTCGGCGTATAACATTTATTTTAATATGCTACTTCAGCGCAAAGATGGGTACAAAAAATTATCCGAAATTTCTTCAGCGAGCCACCGCAATTATCGTTATCCTCTTCTGGGGGCTGATTTTAACTGCCTGTCAAACCGTAGAAACCAGTACTGTCGCGGACTCCAGCAGCGTTTATCAAGAAAAAGCTGTCCACAGCCCAGACGGGATTGGGAAATTTTATATGGGCAGAGAAATAGCGCAAGTGATGGGACACCTGGGGGCGGGGTGGCTGGAGCGATCGAGCCGCGAAATAGAAGAGCGACCTTCTTTGTTACTACAAGCTCTCGACTTGAAACCAACTGATATCGTAGCAGATATTGGAGCCGGGACTGGTTATTTCAGCTTTCGGATTAGTCCTTTGGTGCCAAAAGGTAAAGTTTTGGCTGTGGATATCCAACCAGAGATGCTTGACATTATTAACTTTTTGAACAAAGAGAAAGGTGTTAGTAATGTCGAGCCGGTTTTGGCCAGCGTTACCGACCCCAATCTGACGGAGGAAAGTATTGACATAGCGCTAATGGTGGATGCTTATCACGAGTTCAGCTATCCTAAAGAAGTTATGGAAAAAGTAGTAAGAGCTATCAAACCAAATGGGCGGGTAATTCTCGTGGAATACCGAGGTGAAAACCCTTTTGTGGCGATTAAACGCCTGCACAAAATGACGCAGAACCAAGTTCGCAAAGAAATGTCAGTTGTTGGTCTGCAATGGGTAGAAACAAAAAAACTTTTGCCGCAGCAACATATAATCGTGTTTAAAAAAGTAGGAGTTTAAGCGATATGGTCAGGGAACTTCCGAATTGGGAACAGTTGTATCAAGAAAAGCCAGTGGAAACAATGCCTTGGTTTAATGCAGATCTCGATCCGGATCTCGAACAAGCTTTAACCAAGCTGAACTTACAAGCAGGAACGGTATTGGATCTCGGTACTGGGCCAGGAACGCAGGCGATCGCATTGGCTCAACGCGGCTTTAAAGTAACGGGGAGCGACCTTTCTCCTACTGCTGTGCAGAAAGCGGAAGAAAAAGCCAAGGAAGAAGGTTTAAATATTATCTGGAAACAGGATGATATTCTCAACAGCAAGCTTGACGAACAATTCGATTTTGTATTCGATCGCGGCTGTTTCCATGTATTTACTGCCGATCTCAGACAAGATTACGTTCGCGCTGTAGATAAGTTGATAAATCCCAATGGCTACCTGTTCCTGAAATGCTTTAGCCACAAAGAACCACGCGACGCAGGGCCTTATCGATTTACACCAGAAGAAATTCAGCAGATATTCAACAACAAATTTAATATTTGCGATATTCAAGAAACTGTATATCACGGTACTTTAGTGCCATTTCCACTAGCACTGTTCTGCATTTTGCAAAAATCGTAAAATCTGTTCTTGCCGCCTAAGTCGAAAAACTTGGGCGGAAGTTATTACCCCTGGTATCGTCGCGCTTGTTTTGCAGCTTCTTCTTCAAGTTCGATCGCCAAGTCAATACTGAATCTGACATGAGCAATTGTTGAGAGAATATCTTTTGGGTCGATGGTACAGCCGTAGCGAGCAAAGCTTTCATCTGGATGTTGCCAACGCAACCATAACTTTCCGTTCATAGTTTTGGTACTTAATCGCCAGCCTTTATATTGTGCGGGAATTTGCTGAGGCCCGCGCTCGGAAAAGTTGGATGTTTCTGCACATTCGGGTTCGCTCACTAGCATCATCATTTAAATATCTTTAACTCTCTACATTTCCATCTTCAGTGAAAATACTGTACAAAGTGGTGACTGAACTCTTTAGTAAAAGTGATAATTAAAACAAAATCGCGTGAGCTGAGATTTGAATTTCTCGTGACTGCAACTAACTCAGGACTGTGAGCGGAGTCACTTATAGCAGTGGGGGAGTGGGGGAGCGGGGGAGTGG